>JAKAPV010000085.1 GCA_021806845.1 Bacillota bacterium
GATCTGCGCCTCGAGCGGCGTCATGTTGAGCGGATCGATGGCCTGCAGCCGGGCGAGCGCCGGATGGGGCGCCACGGGAAAGAGTGCCAGCTGGTCGGGCGGGGATTCCCGCCGCGGCAGGGCGCCATCGCGCAGCCGTGTCTCCGCGCGGCTCAGCACCGCCTCGGGGAGGCCTGCGATGCGCGCGACATCGAGGCCGTAGGAGCGGCTAGCGGCGCCGGGCACGATGCGGTGCAGGAAGACGACCCGGCGTCCCTCCTCGGCGACAGCCACCGTGTGGTTGCGGATGGCGCCATGCGTCTCCGCCAGCTGGCAGAGCTCCAAATAGTGCGTCGCGACGAGGGCACGGCAGCGCACGACGGAGGCGAGATACTCCGTGACGGCGGCGGCGATCGCCACGCCGTCGGCCGTACCGGTGCCCCGGCCCACCTCGTCCAGCACGACGAGGCTGCGCGCCGTCGCCTCGCGCAGGATCAGGGACACTTCGAGCATCTCGGCCATGAAGGTCGAGACGCCCCGCGAGAGGTCGTCCGACGCGCCGACGCGCGTGAAGACCCTGTCGGCGAGGCCGATCTCGGCGCTCTCGGCCGGAACGAACGAACCGGCCTGCGCCATGACCTGGATGAGCGCCGCCTGCCGAAGGTACGTCGATTTGCCGCCCATGTTCGGACCGGTGATCAGCGAGAGGCGCGCGGCGCGAGTATCGAGCGCCACATCGTTGGCGACGAACTGGCCCTCCGGCAGCAGGGCCTCCACCACCGGGTGGCGCGCCGCGGTCAGCACCAACACCGGCTCCTCATGCATCACCGGGCGCACATAGCGGCGCTTGCGCGCGACCTCCGCCAGGGACTGCAGGCAGTCCAGGGCGGCAAGCGCCGCGGCGCGCCGGCGGATCTCGTCGGCCACGGCGAGCACTCCCTGTCGCAGGGCCTCGAGCACGGCGGTTTCGCGCTGTACGAGCTCCCGCTCCGCGCGCAGGATCAGCTCCTCCTGGCGACGCAGGTCCTCCGTGACGTAGCGCTCCGCGTTCGCCGTCGTCTGGCGCCGCTCCCACGCGGCCGGCACGAGCGCGAGGTTCGTGCGGCTGACCTCGATGTAGTAGCCGAAGACCCTGTTGAATCCGACCTTCAGGGAGCGGATCCCCGTCTCTTCCCGGGCGCGTCGCTCGAAGTCCGCAAGGTAGTCCTTCGCGCCGCCCTGGGCGGCCCGCAGCCGGTCGATCTCGGGATCGAAGCCAGTGCGCACGAAGCCGCCCTCGCGCGCGTGGGACGGCGCGTCGTCGGCAATCGCCCGCACGATTTCGCGCGCAATGGGCAGCTCCGCTTGCAGCGGCTCCGCGGCGTCCGACAGCAGGTCCGCGCGCGGCGTGCGGGCGATTTCGGCGATCTCCGGGCAGCGCCGCAGCGTCTCGCCGAGCGCGAAATACTCGCGCGGACCCGCCTGAGCGGCACCGGCGCGGGAGAGCAGGCGCTCCAGGTCGCGCACACCCGCAAGTGCGTCGCGCAGGCGCCCTCTCGAAAGGCCGTCATCCGCGAGCGCAAGAACCGCCTCGTGGCGCGCGACGATCTCGCTGCGCTCGGTGAGCGGGCGCTCCACCCACTCGCGCAGCAGGCGCCGCCCGAGCGCGCTGCGGGTCTCGTCCAGCACCCAGAGAAGCGATCCTTCGCGCGTTCCGTCGAGCCGCTGGACAAGTTCCAGGTTGCGGCGCGTCGCAGGATCGATGCCGAGCCCGCGCTCCACCTCGTAGAGCCGTGGTGGCTCGAGGTGCGCGAGTGCCCCCCGCTGCGTCTCGCCGAGATAGGCATGTCCGAGCAGCGCCGCCTCCCGGGCCGCCGCCGGCAGGCGAAGCGTCGCATCGGCGAGCGCGCGGCGGCTCTCGTGCAGTGCCTGCGGCGACGGCTGCGGAGCCTGGGCGATGTCCTGCAGTTCCCCTGGGTCTGCGCCCGCACACAAGATCTCTGCGACGCCCGCGCGCAAGAGTTCGCGGCGTGCGCGTGCCTCGGCGTCCGGTCCCTGCAGCGCCGCCACCCGAAAGCGCCCGTGTCCGAGGTCGAGGAGGCCGAGTCCGACGTCCGCCCCCGCGCGCACGAGGACGCCGAGCCAGCGTGGCCGCTCGTCCCCCTCCGCCTGATAGGTCGCCGCGGTGACGACGCGGACGACCTCGCGGCGCACAAGGCCTTTCGTCGCCGCGGGGTCCTCCATCTGCTCGCAGACGGCGACGCGGTAGCCGGCCTCCACCAGCCGGCCGATGTACACGTCAACCGAATGGTGCGGCACTCCGCACATCGGCGTCTTCTGGTCACGCGACGTGAGCACGATCTCCAGGAGCGGCGCCGCGATCTCGGCGTCCTCCCCGAACAGCTCATAGAAGTCCCCGAGCCGGAAGAAGAGCAGCGCCCCTGGGTTCTCCGCCTTCAGACGGTCGTACTGCTGCATCAGCGGGGTGCGCTCTGACACGAGATCCCTCCTGGCCTCTGGGCTAGCGGGCGTGGTCGGCGCAGCCTCCCTGCGCGCCGCTCGATCTCTGCAGGTTGCCGGTCAGCGGGAAGAGGAAGACGGATGTGACATGGCGCATGAGACGCTCCGCGTTCTCCTTGGCCGCGTTGTAGGCCGCCGCCCGCGGGTCCCCGGCGTCCAGGGAGTCCTCTCCCCCGGCCTGCGCGAGCGCCGCCTCGCAGCGCTGCAGTTCCTCGATCTCCGCGGACTGGGCTACGGCGTCCGCGAGTTCGCGCGCACGGCGCAGGATCTCCTGGCGGGATTTCACAGGGGCTCACCCCCCAGAGTCCACGTATTCGTACGCAGGACGCGCACTCTGCGGAGCTCCCCGGCCCACGCCGGATCGCCGGGGAAGACGACGGGCTGGTTGTGGCGCGTCCGCCCCATCAGGCGCTGGGCGTTCTTCTTGGAGATGCCCTCGACGAGCACCTCCACCTCGGTGCCGATCGCGCGCTCGTTCGCGTCGCGCGAGAGATGGTCTGTCACCTCGATCAGGCGGGCCAGCCGCTCCTTCTTGAGCGCGAGCGGGATCTGCTCGGGAAAGTCCGCGGCCGGCGTTCCCTTGCGGGGTGAGTACATGAATGTGTACGACTTGTCGAAGCGCAGCTGCTTGCAGAGGTCGAGCGTCGCCTGAAAGTCCTCCTCCGTCTCGCCAGGAAAGCCGACGATCAGGTCGGTGGTGATCGAGGCGCTCGGCACCGCCTGGCGGATGCGCTCGATCAGGTCGACGTAGCGCTCGCGCGTGTAGCCGCGCGCCATGCGCCGCAGCATGTGGTTGGCCCCGGACTGCACGGGGACGTGGAAGTGCTCGCAGACTTTCCTCGTCTGCGCGATCGCCTCCACCATCTCCTGGGTGAAGTCGCGGGGGTGCGAGGTCGTGTAGCGGATCCGCTCGAGTCCATCGACCTCGTCGAGCGCGAAGAGCAGTGTCGCGAAGTTGATGCCGCCTCCGGGCAGGTCCTTGCCATAGGCGTTGACGTTCTGGCCGAGCAGCGTGACCTCGCGTACGCCCTCGCGCACGAGCGCCTCCACCTCGGATACGATCTCCGCCACCGGCCGGGACATCTCGCGGCCGCGCACGTAGGGCACGATGCAGTATGTGCAGCGCTTGTCGCAGCCCCGCAGGATCGTTACCCACGCGCTGACGCCGCCCTGGCGCACGCCGCGCGGGAAGACCGGCATCTCCTCTGGCTCCGCCGCGACGTCGACGAGGGGCAGCGCCCTGGTGCGGCTCGCCGAGAAGAGATCGGGGAAGCGGCGCAGGTTGTGCGTTCCGAGGATCAGGTTCACGTGCGGATAGCGCTGCGCCATCGCGTCGGCAACGCCCGGCTGCTGCGTCATGCAGCCCGCGACGCCGATGAACAGCTCCGGGCGCTGCGCCTTCAGCGCCTTCAGCTCGCCGAGCCGTCCGTACGCCCGGTCCTCGGCCGATTCGCGCACACAGCAGGTGTTGATCATGACGACGTCCGCCTCGGACACTTCGTCAGTCCAGGTATAGCCAAGCTCCTCGAGGTATGCGAGGAGAATCTCGGAGTCGTTCTCGTTCATCTGGCAGCCATAGGTGTCGATGTGGCACGTGGGCCGCAAATCCATGCAGCATCCTCCATCGCCGGTCTATCGGCAGTATAGCATTGGGTATATGCCTGCGGCAGTTGACGGCAATCGCCGCGTTGTCCCCAGAGTTTTCTACAAAGTCCACAGCCTGCGACACGCGCTCTAGACGACAGGGAGCGCCAGTTCACGGCGGGATTCGACAACGTTGTGCACAAAGTGCGCTGCTCTGGCTAGCGGATCGTGTCGGATTGCTCGCAGAGTTCTCGCCAGCGACTACAAGGCGGGGCGCGCGGTCGGTGCTCTGCTGCGCCGTATGCTGACGGCACGTGGCGATCCGCGCTCCCGCATGCGCCTTTTGCGCACGATATGGCTGCCCCCGCCGAGAAGTTGCGGGAAATGTCGTCGCGCGCGGGTGCGGTCGGCTGCCCGCGGAGTCGCTCAGGTGCCCTGCGACGGCGAACCCGCGCGCCCATCCTTGCTGCTTCGCCCCGCGACGAACGGCGCAGGCAGCCGCCAGCGTTCCGTCTACGTTCCACGGTGTGACGCCCTCGCGTGCCGAACTGCGCACTGTCGATGGCTGCTACGACCCGATCGCGCGCTTTCGCGACGACCCCCTGAACTCCGCTCTTCTGAAGATGGCGGGCGGTCGACATCGCCCTTCACCTTGCGAAACTTCCTGGCTCCGGTCGATGCGGTCTACACTTCTTGGCAGTGACTGGCGGTCTGCTCTATGGCGGGAACCGGTTTCCACATGGCTGTCACTCGCAAGGATCCGCAGATGCTGCCCGCGACTCTGTGGATCCGCGCGCAGGCGTGGCTCGGATCTCAGGGTACGAGATCCACGCCTTCGGCGCCTGACCCTTCCGGCAGGGGACGCTCGTCGTCGCGCGCTACCGTCACGGCATGGCCGTGGCGCTGTTCCCTCCTTCGGGAGCGCCGAAGATCCTCTTTTCGCGGTCAGCCGCGGTTCCTTGCCCCTATCCCGCGGGTTCAGTCAACCTCACCGACCAATACGGCCTTTGACGCTCCTTTCACGGACAAGTCGGCGACAACTGTGCCTGCTGCTTCACATTGCGAGCAGTATGATGCCACCAAGGAGCGTGCAAGGCCGTGCGTAGATCCAACGGGAAGTGGCTCGGAGCGATAGCTCTGACCTTGGTCGTCGTCGGAACTGTCGCGGCAGTGGTTCTCCTGCACCTGCCGATCCGGCCGCCAGCGGGTGTCGCCAGCCCGTCTGGCGCGGCGCCAGCACTGAACGTCGTGCAGCGCGTGGCCGGCACGATCCATGCCGCGCGCGGCGCGGCGGCCCAGGGGCAGCAGCCGGCGGTTGCCATACAGTTCCAAGGCGCCTTGCAGGGCTGGGCGATCGTCGGCTGTGGTTATGGCCCGCCCTCGACGCCCGGGGGGCCATCGCCCATGAATCCTTGTACGATCATTGGAACGAAGGATGGCGGAGCCAGCTGGCATGAGGAGCTGACCACCAAGGCGCAGCTCACCGAGCTCTCGTTCCTTAGCGCCGCCGATGGGTTCGCGTGGACTGGTGCCGGCTTCTGTGCTTCCGGGAGCTGCCCGACAACGATCTACTCCACAACGGACGGCGGCAGGACCTGGACGCCAAGTTATCGGGGGCCGAGTGCGTTTTCAGGTGTAACCTTCGCCTCGCCGACCGCAGCATGGGCCGCCTCCTCCGGGGTGCTCATGCGTTCGACGGATGGCGCGCATACATTCACGCAAGCTCTCGCTACGAATACGTGCAGTTTCGAGAACGTCGGTTTCAACGGAGCGGTCGGGATTGCGGTCGGTAGCGGCCCACAAGGGGTCTGCGCCTACCGCACGACGAATGGTGGCGGCTCTTGGTCGTCATGGATTGCGGGCCTTCAATCGCCGCAGATCGCTTCCGCGTTCGACGCGTTCATCCAGGCCTCCGGTCTCTCCGCGGCTGTCGGGGGGCCCGTGAAAGCGGCGGGAGCATGCATCGCGGGAACTGCCCAATCGACGGGGGCCGAGAGCGCATGGCTCACGGTGGTGTGCAATCCGATCAACCCTGACATGCTCGCCGTCATGCATACCTCAGATGGCGGCTTATCCTGGCGTCTTGCGTGGTCTACTCCCGGATGTCTGATGGCGTGTCAGTCCAGCGGCGGCAGCCAGGACGCGCTCTTCTTTCTTGGCGGTGCAGCATGGCGCGCGGCGCCGAGCGGGGTTGCCCGAAGCACTGATGGAGGGCGCAATTGGACGCCGGGGGAGCAACTCTGCACGAGCACGCAGTGCCTGCCGGCTCTCGACTTCCTGAACACGGACAGGGGCTTCGCGGCGAGTGGAGCCGGCATCTTTGCGACCAGAGACGGCGGGACGTCGTGGACGCGAATCTGGCCGTCATCGGGCCCTGGGCAACTGGCGACGGTTTCGCTGGTAACCGGCATGGTCGGCTTCGCGGTACCGCAAATCGCACCGGGCACAATCATCGAGACGAGGGATGGGGGCCGTACTTGGCAGCGGTACGCCACGGCGCCCAAGGGTGTCAACCTGACATCCATCGACTTTCTCTCCACGCGCATGGGATTTGCCTATGGAACCCGGCTAGGGGTGAACGTACTTCTCTTCACGAGTGACAACGGCCGGAGTTACCACTCGATCCCGCTGCCAGATGGGCAGTTCGGTACCATCCAGGTGGCGCAGCTCGCGTTCGTCACTTCGAAGGTCGGCATGGCGATTGACGCCTTCGGCAATGCGTGGCGAACCGCGGATGGCGGGCGGCGCTGGACGCCCGCGGGGCAGTTCCCGCTTGGCCATCCGCAACAGGTGACATGGGCGAACACGCATCAGGTCTACGCCACGGCCTTTCTCAAGGCGTTCGCAAAGTCCGGTTCGCGCACGCAGCTTGGAGGACGCTTCGGACTCCTGGAATCGAGCGACGGCGGGCGAAGCTGGACGCCTGTCGCCGATTGGCCCTGGCCGCCCGCCAAGGGACAGTTCAACTCCTCGGCAGTCGCGGCGCATGGAAGGAATCTTTGGATCTTTGCACTTGGCGGTCTTCTGCATAGCACAGATGGGGGACGCACCTGGACGGAGATCCGCTTACAGACATCTCAGATTCTCCCTTCAACGCTTGCCTTTGCGGACAATTTCCATGGCTGGCTGCTTACGAGCGGGCAGCTTTACGCGACGGCAGATGGAGGAACGACGTGGGAACAGGTGGCACTGTCACACTGAGGAGCCTTAGGCATTCGGCGCCCGAGGAAAGCGCGCGCAGTAGAGTACGGCGACGATGCGGGGCTGGCGTCGTCGCGTCGTCGAGATCCTCATCGGTTCGCGTGCGGGTGATGCCCTAGTTTCGCCGCGCTGAGTCCCCGATGGCGTGTCACCGTCTGTACGGTGGTGGGAACGAAACGACGCACATTGGGGCGTAGAACAGAGGCGCTGATACGGGCAGACAAAAGGGGAGTCGACAGTGCGCCAATCGTTGGCAGCAGCGGGTATAGCGGCCGTCGCACTGCTTGCGGCAGGATGCGGCGCCTCGACCCATCAGGCGGAGGTCGCGCACAATCGCCCCGGCACCCGCAGTGCGATCGCGGCATCGATGCTCTGGACAACGGACCAGATTACCAGCGCTACAGCCGTGCGGCTGGAGATTCCGGCCACGTGGCGGTCCTACCGCGTCTTTGCAGGCGATACCGGCGGTACGGAATGGGTCAATCCCAAGGATCCGGCAGAGCGCATCGACATCGTGTCCACCGGCTGCATCGGCTGTATGCAGAACGCGCAGGGCCAGTGGGACGTGCGAAGTCTCTTCGGCACCTCGAGTATCCGTTGGACATCCGTTTCGACAAACCTAATGCAGGGCGAATTCGTAAACACCAGCCACTCGGACCCTTACGTTGCAAACGGTAACCCGGCCAATCCCGCGCACGGCCAATCCCATGATCCCTACATCGCACACGGGTTCGCAGAGATCGTCCCACAGCCGATCGCTGCAGATGTGGAACTGGAGGTCTGGGCCCCTGCTTCTCTCGCGCAGGCCGTCATCCGACACGTCGCGGTTCAAACCGTCTCCGCTTGGGCACCGATCGCGCAGCTCGTCCGGTGGAGCCACCTCGGCGACCTCTACGGAGTCCTCTGGCCGACCAGTCCAGGGTACTCTAGTGAGCCTCCCGAGGAGATCTTCCTCTTGCCCAAGGGATTCAGCGTTCCAGCCACCTTGAAACACTGGCCGCCGCGCCGCTTCCGGGCAGTCGCGGTCATGGACAGCCCTCAGACGGAGATCGGAACCGGAACAGGCACCCTATGGAACAACATGCAGTCGAGCATCTACTGGCTCACGCCGGGGCGGTCCGGGGTGCTACCGCCCTCTGGGACAGCGCTTCATCTGAGCACGTCGCAACAAGCCGTGCTCGACGTGCCGGCGGGTCACCTCTTTGCCGTGCCTTGGCCAAGCCCATCCCATCCCGACCGGACGATCTTCTTGGAGCCGGTCGGGTTTGCCATGCCAACCGAGATCACAGAGTGGCCGCCGCAGAACTTCCGCATCGTGGCCGTGTATCCGCTCAGTGCGCTCCAGAACGCCCCGACCTTGCAATATGCGGTACGCATGCTGACAGCGGCGCAAGGAGTTCGGATCCCCGGGCCATAGCTCGGCATGGCCACCCCTGCGGCAGGGTGTGGCAACTCCTTTGCGAGCAGGGCGGCGAACCCGGCCCCGCCCGCCCCCCGACCAGCACCGTGGCGCGTTCCAGGCGGAGTGCCACCGTTCCGCAACGGCCGCCTCTCTGAAGGCGACGAGGTCGACGAAAGAGCGCCCGCGGCAAGGGAAGGTGAGGCGTCCTCGGCGCCCCGAGCCCATCCGCGCGCGTCGGCGGCAGAGGATGCTCCCCGCGGCGCCGGGACCGCCACGCGTGCGCCGCGTATCACCGAGGCGACGGGAAACGCGCGGCGGCGGCATCCCGGCAGGGATGTCCTCTGGCGGCGCGAACAGCAAGAGCCCAGGAGGCTTTGCCTTTGTCCTTTTTCGCGCATGAACTCGGACCACTCGTCAACGGCATCGCGGCACTCGTCGGCGCCCTGCTCGGCCTGCTCGTCCGGCGCATCCCGGAAGCGGTGCGCAACATCGTGCAGCAGGCGCTGGGCGCCGCCGCGGCTCTCATCGGCATCTCCATGGCGCTCGATCGGCCGAACTTCCTTATCGTCATCGCGTCCCTGGCCCTCGGCGCCGCGCTTGGGCAGTCGCTGCAGATCGAGGAGCGCCTAGAGCGCTTCGCGGAACGCATGCGACAACGCTTCGGCGGCGGGGGCACGTTCGTCGAGGGCTTCATGCTCGCGACGCTCGTCTGGTGCATCGGCGCCATGGCCGTCCTGGGGGCCATCCAGAGCGGCCTCACCGGCAAGGACACGATCCTCTTCACGAAGTCCGCCCTGGACGGCACGAGCGCCATCTTCTTCGCGGCGGCCTTCGGCCCCGGGGTCGTGCTGGCCGCCGCCTCCGTCTTCATCTACGAAGCGGCGATCGCCGCACTCGCCGCGACGGTCGCCCCGCTGCTCGGGGCAAGCGTGATCGCGCCCCTCACCTACGTCGGGGGCGTCTTGATCGCGCTCATCGGCCTGAACATGCTCGGCGCGACGAAAATCAAGGTGGGAAATCTCTTGCCGGCGATCCTCTTCGCGATGCTGATCGGCGGTGTCGCCGCGAGCGTCAGGCTGTAGGAGACGGCTCCTCGTCGGCTGCCTCCTCGCGCTCGAGGTAGAGCTGGCGGGATTCCGTGTCATACGCGAAGAGCTCCGCGTAGCGCCCCCAGTCGATCAGGGTGTCGACCTGGCGCTCGGCCTCGTCCGGGCCGACGCCGCGCTCCAGGATGTCGACGAAGAACTCCCGGTTCATCCGCCCGTTCGACTTCTGCTGCAGGACGCGCGCCATGTTGGCGAGGCCCGGGCAACGCCTGAGCGCCTGGTCGCGGAAGATCTCCTTGCGCCGCAGTAGGTTGGCTTCCGCGTACTCGCGGCCCTCCGGCGTCAGCTCGATGTCGCCCTCCTCGACCCGCGCGAAGCCCAGGAGCTCCGACGCCTCGACGGTCGGCAGGAAGTCCTCGACGTCCATCGAGAGTTCCTCGCCAAAGCGGTAGAGGTCCACCTTCTCGTCCTGGTCCTCGAGGAGCTCGAGCAGACCGCTGAGGGCGCCGCTGCGCACGGCCGGCACGGTCTGGATCCGCCGGGCGGCCTGCTGCGCAGGCTGGACCTCGCGCTTTGTCAGCAGGCCGTAGATCTGGTCCACGAGCTGCACGAAGCGCGGGTCCTCCCGCTCGCGCCAGTGCGGCAGGGTGATCGGCACCTGCGCCGCGATGCGGGCGGGGTCGCGCGACAGGATCACGGCGCGGTCGGCTAGGTAGACGGCCTCCTCGATCGAGTGCGTCACGATGATGATCGCCTTCGTCGGGATGCGCCGCTCGAGCCAGAGGTCGAGAAGGTCGCGCCGCAGGTTCTCGGCGGTCAGCACGTCAAGCGCGGAGAAGGGCTCATCCATCAGGAGCACGTCCGGGTCCACGACAAGCGAGCGGGCGAAGCCGACGCGCTGGCGCATCCCGCCCGAAAGCTCCTTCGGGTAGGCGCCCTCGAACCCGTCGAGACCGATCATGTCGATCACCTGGAGGGCCTTCTGCTCTCTCACCTTCGCCGAGAGGCCCTGGGCGCGCAATCCCAGTTCCACGTTCTCCTTCACGGT
>JAKAPV010000086.1 GCA_021806845.1 Bacillota bacterium
GACGACTCCGAAGTCATCGCATATGTCGAGGCCGAGAACGCTTACCGGGATGAGGCAATGAAACCCCTTGCTCCTTTGGTGGAAGGCATCTACCAGGAGATGCTCTCGCATGTGCAGGAGGACAAGGTGGAGGTGCCGGTGCAAGACGGCCCGTACTTCTACTACTCCCGTACGGAGAAGGGGAAGGACTATCGCGTCTACGCGCGCAAGCGCGCCGCCTCCCGGGATGCGCTGAGCGCAGCCGCGGAGGAAGTCATCCTCGATCTCAACGTCCTCGCGGAGGGGTCCTCTTTCTACAGTGTGACAGTCTTGAAAGTGAGCCCGGACCACTCTCGCCTCGCGTACCTCGAAAACCGCGACGGTACGGACCGCTACACCCTGCGCGTCAAGGACCTGACGACCGGAGAACCGCTCTCCGAGAAGATCGAGGACGTGTTCCTGCAGGGTAGCCTCGAGTGGGATGCGAGCGGGGAGCACCTCTTCTACCTGACGGTCGACGATACGCAGCGGCCCTGCCGCCTTTGGCGCCACCGCCTGGGCGACCACGCCGGCGATGCGCTGCTCGCGCAAGAGGGGGACGTGACCTTCTCCTTCACCCTCGACAAGTCGCGCAGTGGCCGCCACCTCCTTCTGCGCAGCGAGTCGAAGGATACGAGCGAGTACCGCTATCTCGCAGCGGATGACCCGGCGGGCGAGTGGCAGGTCTTCGTGCCGCGCAAGCCCGGCGTCGAGTACACCCTCGAGGACTGGGCAGAGGACTTCCTCATCCTCACGAATGAGGGAGCGCACAACTTTCAGCTGCTCGCCTGCCCGATCTCGGATCCGCGCCCTGCGGCATTCCGCAACATGCTTGCCTACGATCCTTCCATGTATTTGGAGCAGGTCTACCCCTTTCAAGGCGTGCTAGTGCTGCTGGGCCGGCAGGAAGCGCTCTCGCAGGTCTGGGTCCTGCGCGCAGGCAGCCTAGAGCGGATCGCCTGGGAAGAGCCCATCTATGCGGCCGGCATATGGCACAACCGGGAATACGCGGCAGGCAGCGCCCTGATCGCGTACGAGTCCCGGGTGACGCCGGAAACGGTGTATGAGCTCGACCTCACCACCCTCGAGCGCCGCCCCCTGCAGCGCGACGAGGTTCCGGGCGGCTACGACCCGTCGCTGTACCGGCAAGAGCAGATCTGGGCAACCGCCGATGACGGCACCAAGGTCCCGATGTCCGCCGTCTACCGGAAGGACGCGCTTGCCCACGGACCTGCGCCGCTCATGCTGTACGCATACGGTTCCTATGGCTACAGCTCGGATCCCTACTTCAATTCGACGCTGCTCCCCGTTCTCGACCGCGGCGTCGTGGTCGTCGCGGCTCACGTGCGCGGCGGCTCGGAGATGGGCAGGCACTGGTACGACGACGGCAAGCTGCTCGCGAAGCGCAACACCTTCACGGACTTCATCGCCTGCGCCCGCGACCTCGTACAGCGCGGCTGGACGACACCCGGGCGCCTCGCGGCGTACGGGCGGAGCGCCGGCGGCCTCCTGATGGGAGCGATCGTCAACATGGCGCCGGAGCTCTTCGCCGTCGTCTCCGCCGGGGTGCCGTTCGTCGACGTCGTGACGACGATGCTCGACGCGAGCATTCCGCTCACAACCCTCGAGTGGAACGAGTGGGGAAACCCCGCGGACCCGGTCTATTACGAGTACATGAAGTCGTACAGCCCGTACGACAACGTCGAGGCGAAGGACTATCCCCACCTCTACGTGTACACGGGGCTCAACGACCCGCGCGTCGCCTACTGGGAGCCGCTCAAGTGGGTCGCCCGGCTGCGCGCTACAAAGACGGACGCACATGAACTCGTGCTCAAGACGCTGATGGGCGCGGGACACGGCGGCTCCTCCGGGCGATACGCGCGGCTTCGCGAGTTCGCGGAGGAGTACGCGTTCATGCTCCACCACATCGGCATCGACCACTGAACCGCTAACCCAGTACGCGCAAGCCGGACATGAGTATGCCCGCGCCGCCGAACGCCGCGATCACGGCGCCGGCGGCGCGGGCGATCCAGCGCAGAGTGCGGGGCGTGAGGCGGTGGCCGAGCGCAGCGACGATGCGGGTGAGGGCGAGCCACCAGGCGGCCGAGCCAAGAAAGACGCCCAGCACCATCAGACTGGCCGCCGTACCGGTGTGGGCTGCTGCGGAGAGGCCCAGCGCCGCGAAAACCGCGACGAAGGAAAGGATCGTCGCGGGGTTTGCGAGCGTCAGCATGAACGTGGAGGCGTAGAGCCACCACAGGTTCCGGCCTGCCTCAGCCGCCGCCGCACGCCCGTCCCCGGCCTGCAACGCGATGCGCAGACCGAGCAGCAGGAGCAGTGCGCCGCCCACAAGCTGTATCCACGTTCTGCCAGCGGTGAGCGCATGCGACACGAGGGTAAGGGAAAAGGCCGCGACCGCGCCGTATAGCGCGTCGGCTGTCGCGGCACCAAGGCCGCTCAATAGACCTGCGAGCCATCCACCGGACAAAGTGCGCTGCATGCAGAGGAGAGCGATCGGCCCGACCGGTGCGGCGATCGCGAGGCCGATCGCAAACCCACGCAACAAAAAACCAAATTCAGACAAATGCTGTTCAGTCCATTGCGCGCACGGATATCTACAATAATAGATGAGTTCCCGGATCTTGCGAGAACGCCGTGGCCTTCGGCGGTTTGCGCGACGACAGTACACTAATAATGAAGATATCCGACTCGTCGGCAGGCCGCTTCCCGCAACGGACGCTTTCCAGGCGTGGACGCAATTCCTTCTGGTCCGTGCGCGGCCGCCGGCACGGCGCCTTTCGCGCGAATTGACATCGCTATTCGGGCTGCCGTGCGTCACCGGCCCGTCGCGGCTTCCAATCTGGCACCTTGCACGCGGATGGCGTCTCAACTACACTAATGTGTGCCGATCGAGGCTGCCCCGTCTTGCGCCGCTGTTGTTTCGGCGCGGAGCGGCATTCGCCCCTGTAGCTCAGGTGGATAGAGCGGGGGTTTCCTAAACCCTGTCTGCCGGGGGTTCGAGTCCTCCCAGGGGCGCCATTTTTGTTGTTGTCGAGGGGGGCTGCCGCTGCACCGCACGTTTATGCGTTCGGCGCTGGCGCAGGCTCAAGCGGCACTGCAAGAGGGCGAGGTGCCGGTTGGAGCGGTCATCGTGTCAGCGGACGGCGAAGTGCTCGCCGCAGAGCACAACCTTCGCGAGTCACGCCACGACCCTACGGCGCACGCCGAGATCCTCGCCTTGCGTGCGGCGGGCGAGCGCCTTGGCAACTGGCGGCTTGCGGGCGCGACGCTCTACGTGACGCTGGAGCCCTGCCCGATGTGCGCCGCGGCGATCGCGATGGCTCGGGTGGCACGAGTGGTCTTCGGCGCGCAGGATCCGCGCATCGGAGCCGCAGGCTCTCGAATGCATTTGTTTGCTGAACTGGCGCAGGAATCGGAAGTCGATGTGATCGGCGGCGTGCTGGAGGAAGAGTCCTCCGTCCTGCTGCGCAGCTTCTTCTCCGAGCGCCGGTAGTTCCGGAGGGGTGTCCGAGCGGTTGAAGGAGCCGCACTCGAAATGCGGTAGGCGGGCAAAAACTCGTCTCGTGGGTTCGAATCCCACCCCCTCCGCCAGGTTTCCGGAGAGGTGTCCGAGTGGCCGAAGGAGCATGCCTGGAAAGCATGCAGGCGGGCTAAACCTGCCTCGTGGGTTCGAATCCCACCCTCTCCGCCAGTTTGTTTCAGGGCGCGCGCTGGCCCGCCCGCTTGTTTTCGCAAGCTTGCGTCCGGGCACCGCACGACGGTCAGCCCCAAACCCCGCCAGGCCCGAGAGGGAGCAACGGTACAGGGTGGAGCCGGGTGATGCGGCCCGCTCGGGCGCAAGGCAGATTTGGATTCACGGCGGGCGGAGGCGAGTGCCTCCGCCCGCTGCTTTTTTTCCAGATGGCGCCGTAAAGACGCAGGCCGTATCTTGAACCCACACCGGCTCGGACGGAGCCTTCGGGAAGCGGAGAAGGGCTCGAGCGCTCCGGATGTACCGAGAAGCCTCGTCATTTATGGCGGAGGTCGTTGACAAGGTGGCCGCCTGCGTCGAGGAGAATATGAAGCGCCGAGGTGAAAGGCTTGTACCGTGCCCTCTATCGCAGCTATCGCCCGGCACGCTTCTCCGACGTCGTCGGGCAGGAGCTCGCGGTGCGGGTGCTGCAGAACGCGGTGCGCAGGGATCGCATCGCGCACGCCTACCTGCTCTCCGGACCGCGCGGCACGGGCAAGACCTCGCTTGCCAAGATCATGGCCCGCGCCGTCAACTGCGAGTCCCCCGTCGACGGCGAGCCTTGCGGCAGCTGCGCCGTTTGCCTCGGCAGCGGCATGCACACCGTCGAGATCGACGCTGCAAGCAACCGCGGGATCGACGAGATCCGCGACCTGCGTGAGAAGGCGCGCTATGCGCCTCCGGAGGGGCGCTTCCGCGTGTATATCGTCGACGAGGTGCACATGTTGACGGCGGAAGCCTTCAATGCGCTGCTGAAGCTCCTCGAGGAGCCGCCGCCGCAGCTTCTGTTCCTGCTGGCAACCACAGAACCGCAGCGGTTGCCGCCCACCGTGCTGTCCCGCTGTCAGCGCCTCAACCTGAGGCCACACCGGGAAGAGGACGTCGAGGCGCGCCTGCTCCAGGTCGCGCAGCAGGCTGACATAGCGGTTGACGAGGCCGCGGCGCGGCTTATCGCTCGAAAGTCGGACGGCAGTCTGCGCGACGCGCTCGGGGTCCTCGAGCTTTGCGCGGGACACGCGGACGGCGTCGTGCGCGAGGAGACGGTGCTTGCGGCGATCGGTGCGCTCGGGGAGGAAGAGATCAGGACGCTGCTCTCGTTGACGCAAACGGGGGACGTCCCGGCGGCGCTGGCCTGGCTCGGGTCGCAGGAGGAGCGCGGCGCGGACCTGCGACTACTGGTGGCGGACGCGATCGATATCGTGCGCCGCGATTTGCGGGCGGCTTATGCTCGCAGGGCGCAGGCCGAAGCCGATGAAGCCTTCCGGCGGCTCGAGAGCCTGGCCAAGCTGGACGCGGAGCTGCGGCGCGGCATGGACCCGCGGCTGGGGATCGAACTCTGGGTCGCTCAGGCGAGCGCACCGGCGCCGGCTCCTCAGCAACCTGTGCGCGAGAGGGCTGCGGAGCCGAGGGCACCTGAGCCGCCGGGGCAGGAGAAAACGGCGGCTCAGGCAGTGCAAACATTGCCGGCGAAGCGTCCGCCTGCTGCGACGGCTGGCCGCCGGCCGCAGGCCGATGCACCGCCGCCTGGGCTGACGCCGGCTGACAAGGATCTGCAGAGCGCGTTTTTGGCGCACGTGCGTGACGTGCGGGCGCGGGCCGCACTCGAGCACGCCCAGTTGTTCGACGCGGGGGATGCGTGGGAGGTCCGTTTCCGGACGCCGCCGCTCCTTGCGATCGCGCAGCTGGAGGATACCGCCCAGCAGATTCGCGAAGCGCTCTGGCGCGTCGCGGGGAAGCGGCCCGTTCGGTTCGGACTCTGGCAGTAGGAAGGGGACGCGAAATGGGCTTTGGCAACATGCAGCAGATGATGAAGCAGGCGCAGAAGATGCAGCGCGAGATGCAGCGGGTGCAGGAAGAGCTGAAGGACAGAACGGTGGAAGGCTCCGGCGGCGGCGGCACGGCGAAGGTCGTCATGACCTGCGACTTCCGCGTCCAGAGCGTCGAGATCCGGCCGGACGCGATCGACCCGAGCGACCCCGAATTCCTCGGTGAGCTCGTGCGCCAGGCGATGCAGGACGCGCTTGACCGCGTTCACGAGGTCACACAGGCCGAAATGGCCAAGGTGACCGGCGGCATGCGCCTGCCGGGAATGTGAGCGGCCGCTTTCCAGAGCCGGTCGCACGGTTGATCGAGGAGCTCGGCAAACTGCCGGGCATCGGTCCGAAGTCCGCCCAGCGCCTCGCGTACCACCTGCTCGGGCAGGATCCCGCGACAATTCGGCGTCTTGCGGACGCACTGCTGGCGGCGCAGTCGCGCGTTGTGCGCTGCCGCGTCTGTCAGAACGTCGCGGACAGCGATCCCTGCGAAATCTGCTCGGACGCGCGGCGGGACCACACGACGCTGATCGTCGTCGAAGATGCGCGCGACGTGGTTGCGATCGAGCGAACCGGCGAGTACCGCGGCGTCTACCAGGTGCTCGGAGGCACGATTTCCCCCATGGAGGGCATCGGACCGGAGGACCTCCATCTGCGCGAACTGTTGCAGCGGCTCGCCCAGGAGCCCGTCAAGGAGGTCATCCTGGCGACGGATCCGGATGTCGAAGGGGATGCGACTGCCCTGTACATCGCTCGACTGATCCGGCGCGACGACCTCAGGGTCACTCGCATCGCGAGGGGTCTGCCGGTCGGAGGCGACATCGACTACGCCGACGAGGTCACGCTCGTCCGTGCGCTGGAAGGCAGGCAGGCATTCTGACCTTGTCCTGCCGCTTTTCTGCGGCCTGCACATTTGCTATCCTCAAGTGAGTGTGCATTCTCGCCATTGACGCCCCGCGCGGGCGGGCCCCTGCGACGATGCAATCAGCGGAAGTTTCGAAAGGGGGATAGCATCCGACACCAGTTGTCGGAATGCGGCAGATGAGTTTCTCTGACGTTTGGCTTCCTCTTCTTGCTGCGGTCATCGCGATCGTGTTCGGTATCGTCCTGATTGCAACCGTGCTCCGCAGCAGTCCCGGCAATGAGCGGATGCAGGAGATCTCGCGCGCGATCCAGGAAGGCGCGATGGCGTACATGAACCGGCAGTACCGGACGATCGCCATCGTCGCAGTGATCTTGTTCGTGATCATTGGCTTCGCGTTGAGCTTCCAGACGGCCGTCTACTTCCTGATCGGCGCGGCGCTGAGCGGCGCGGCAGGCTACACCGGCATGAACATCGCAGTGCGGTCCAATGTGCGCACGGCCGAAGCCGCCCGCGGCGGCCTCGGACCTGCGATGCGGATCGCTACGCGCGGCGGTGCCGTTACCGGCCTATTCGTCGTGGGCCTCGGCCTGCTCGGCACGGCCATCCTCTCCCTCTTCACGAGTGACCCCGCTTCGCTCATCGGATACGGCTTCGGCGCCTCGCTGATCTCCGCATTCGCACGACTCGGCGGCGGCATTTACACGAAGGCGGCCGACGTCGGCGCCGACCTCGTCGGCAAGATCGAGGCGGGCATCCCGGAGGACGACCCGCGCAACCCGGCGGTCATCGCGGACAACGTCGGCGACAACGTCGGCGACAATGCGGGCATGGCGGCAGACCTGTTCGAGACCTACCTTGTCACGACTGTCGCGACGATGCTGCTCGGCTACCTCATCTTCGACGGCGCGACGAAGGCGATCATCTACCCGCTGGTCCTCGGCGGCATCTCGATGATCGCCTCGGTCATCGGCATCCTCTTCGTCGGCTCTCCCAAGGAGCCCGCGAAGATCATGGGCGCGCTCTACCGCGGCATCTGGGTCAACGCCATCCTGGCGCTGATCGGGTTCTACTTCGCGACGCAGTACTACCTCGGCGACGTGAAGTACTTCTACGCGGCGATCGTCGGCGTCGTGGTGACGCTGCTCCTGATGTACATCACCGACTACTACACCTCTGCGCGCTTCAAGCCGACGAGGGCCATCTCCGCGGACTCGGTGACAGGCCACGCGACGAATATCATCCAGGGCTTCGCCGTCGCCCTCAAGGCGACGGGCTGGCCGGTCATCGTGATCTCGGCGGGCATCATGGTCGCCTACGAGGTCGCGGGACTCTACGGCGTCGGCGTCGCCGCGATGGCGCTGATCTCGATGGCGGGCATGATCGTCACGCTCGACTCCTTCGGCCCGATCACGGACAACGCCGGCGGCATCGCCGAGATGGCCGAGATGCCGGAGAGCGTGCGTGAGGTCACCGACGCGCTCGATGCGGTCGGCAACACGACCAAGGCCGTCACGAAAGGTTACGCCATCGGCTCTGCGGCCCTCGCGGCCCTCGTCCTGTTCGACTCCTACACCAAGGTGCTCAGCAACACCGCCCACGTCACGATGCGCTTCGACCTCTCGAACCCCGTCGTGCTGATCGGCCTCTTCCTCGGCGGCATCCTGCCGTTCCTCTTCGCCTCGCGTACGATCGAGGCGGTTGGACGCGCGGCGTTCCACATCGTCGAGGAGGTCCGCCGTCAGTTCCGTGAGATCCCGGGCATCATGGAAGGGACCGCGAAGCCGGACTACGCGCGCAGCGTCGACATCGTGACGAAGGCCGCGCTCGGCGAGATGTTCGTCCCTGCCCTGATTCCGGTGCTCGCCCCGATCCTGATCGGCTTCGTGCTCGGTCCGATCGCGCTGGGAGCGGCGCTCATCGGATCGGTCGTCACAGGCCTCATGCTGGCCATCATGATGACGGCCGGCGGCGGCTCGTGGGACAACGCCAAGAAGTACATCGAGGACGGCAACTTCGGCGGCAAGGGTACGCTCGCCCACCAGGCGTCGATCACGGGCGACACGGTCGGCGACCCCTTCAAGGACACCGCCGGCCCGGCCATCAACCCGATGATCAAGATCATCAACGTCGTGGCGCTGCTGATCGCCCCGGTGATCGCGCTCCACTTCTGGCTACACCTGCACCCCTAGGCCAGCAGCTTCGCGGACGGCGCTCCGGCCCAAAGCCGGGGCGCCGTTCTGTCTTCCTGCGGCGCAACGTGGCGATGCTGACGGCGGGTGATGAAATGGCAGCCGATTGGCAGGCGTTGCGCCAGCGGATCTTCCCGCCGCAACCGCAGGATCAGGACACGACGTACGTCGACCTTGCACGGGCCGCGCAGCGCGAGCTGGAGGCGGCGTACTCGCAATTCTGCGAGGCGAGCGACCGCGATCTTGTGGACCATGCAATTTTCCGGGTCCAGGCTGCGGAGCGGCACTACATCTACCTGCTGCGGCAGGTGCGCGAAGCAAAAAGCATGTCTTCCGAGGGAGGGGCCGGCATAAGCTCCACCGGGGGGTGAGCGGGACATGCTGGCGCATCTCTGGCAATATGCCGCGGGTGTCGCTGTCTTCCTGGCCCTGCTTTGGTGGATCTCGCCGGACATCGGCCGCATCGTGGCGGGAGTTGCGCTCCGCATCGTGATCGGCGGGGCGGTGCTCTACGCGTTTGATTTCGTTGCGCGGCCCTACGGCTACTCCATCGGCGTCAATCCGGTGACCGCTTCTGTGCTCGGCGTTCTCGGCCTTCCAGGCGCGGCACTGCTCGTCGTGTGGAGGGGCCTCTACGGGTAGCGGTGCAGGTTGGGCTCGGCCTCGGTCGCTGCTCAGGGCGGCCGGGGCCGAGCTCTACTGTGGTATCCACGCAAGAGGTTTCGGCCAAGGTGCAGCCGAATGGTCCACGGGGCACGCCGGGGTGGCCTTTGCCCCTGGCGTCGCTAGGAATCTTGCTGCACGCGGAGGTAGAGAGGGAACATGCTGGCAGAAGGGACGCTCAAAGGACAGTCGGCCATCGTCACTGGTGGCGCTACCGGCATCGGCTTTGGCATCGCGCAAGAACTCGGGCGGCTTGGCGCGCGCATTGTGCTGGCGAGCCGCAACGCGGAGAGGCTGCATGCCGCGCAGGAGCAGCTCTTGGCGCAGGGCATCGAGGCGCTTGGCGTTCCGACCGATATTCGCGACGCGTCGCAGGTGGACGAGTTGGTCGCGAAGACGCTCGAGCGCTACGGCCAGATCGATCTCCTGGTGAACAACGCCGCCGGCAATTTCATTGTCGATGCGGAAAAGCTGTCGGTGAACGGATTCAACGCCGTGGTGGGCATTGTACTGCACGGCACCTTCCACTGCTCGCGCGCCGTGGGTCTCGAAATGATCCGCAGCGGGCGCGGCGGCAAGATGCTGAATCTCGTGGCCGCATATGCCTGGACCGGCGGACCGAAGACGCTGCACTCCGCGGTCGCGAAGGCAGGCGTCGTCGCGATGACGCGCACGCTCGCCGTGGAGTGGGCGGAGTTCGGCATCCGCGTGAACGCTCTGTGCCCGGGACCGGTCGATACGGAACAATCGCGCGCGCAGCTCTGGGCCGCCCCGGAGATGCGGGATCGCCTGCTGCGTTCGATCCCGACCGGCCGCTTCGGCACGGTCGAGGAAGTGGCGCAGGCAGCATCGTACCTGCTATCACCCTACGCAGACTTCATCAATGGGGAAGTGCTCGTCATCGACGGCGGAGAGTGGCTGGGCAAGGGCATCGCCGAGTGACGATCATCCTCATGCGCCGCGGGGGCCAAACTGACGAGTGACATCATGTGGCACAAACTGTGACATCACGATATCATGCGGTTGGGGAGGTGTGCCTAGTGGTGCGCTTGCAAGTACAGTTGACAGAGAGCCAGATTCAGGCTCTAAAGAAAATGTCGGCTGAACAAGGAGTCTCCATCTCGGAGCTCATCCGTCGCGGGGTTGACCGGCAACTCAGCTCCCAGGCGGCCTCTCGCCGTGACCACCTAGATCGGCTCAAGGAACGCGTGCAGCAATTCGATTCAGGTATCAAGGATCTCGCGCAAGAACACGATCGCTATCTTGCCGAGGCGTACGACCACCATGGCGACCTTCGTTGATACGTCAGGCATCTTGGCGCTTCTGAACAGATCGGACCTGCGCCACGGCGAAGCTTGGGTGCGGTGGGAGGATCTGGTCAGCGCTGGGGGATAGCTGACGACGTCGAG
>JAKAPV010000087.1 GCA_021806845.1 Bacillota bacterium
CCGGAAGACTCGCCGGGCAGGTCGACGCCCGTCGGCTTGCCGAAGCCGAGCTGCGATGCCCATTTGGCGATGGTGTCGATGCCGGTGATGCGGCCGACTTCGTAGAAGAAGATGTCGTTAGACTGTCCGAGGGCCTTTGCGAGGTAGTTCGGCCCGGTGTAGGCGCGAATCCAGTTCCACGGATACGGCGGGTACCAATAGCGCGGCAGCCCGTTGACGATAAAGGAAGGCGTGATCGTCCCCGCTTCGAGCGCGGAGACCGCCGTCGCCATCTTGAAGGTGGACCCCGGAGGGTAGACTGTTGAGATCGCCCGGTTGAGCAGCGGCGTCGTGGTCGGGTTGAAGAGCTGCTTCGCCTCGGCGGTCGTCAGCCCTTTGGCGAACCAGTTCGGATTGAAGGACGGGATCGACGTCATCGCCAGGATCGCGCCCGTGCGCACGTCGATCACGACGACTGCGCCGGAGTCGGCGGCGTTCTGCTTCAGCACGTTGCGCTGCCAGGTGATATCCGCCTGCAGGGCGCGGTTTGCTTCCTTCTCGAGCCCCAGGTTCAGCGTCAGGTAGAGGTTGTCTCCAGGGACCGGCGCCTTCGTGCCAAGCACGACGAGCGGCCGGTTGCTCGAGTCGACCTCGACTTCCTCGCCGCCGTCCGTGCCTTGCAGGTACTTCTGATAGGTATATTCGATGCCGCTTTGGCCGACGATCGAGTTGCCGTTCAGGCGCGGGTCCTTCCAGGTCCTGAGTTCCTGCGCCGTGATGTCCTGGACGTAGCCGACGACGTGCGCGCCGATCGTTCCCTGCGGATAGTACCGGAGCGGCTCCGCCTGCACAGAGACGCCGGGAAGGTTCGGGGCCTGCTCGTCGAGCAGCGTGATCTGTCGGGGGGTGAGGTCCTGCTTGATGCGCACCGGAATATAAGGCTGGCCCTGGTACGCAGCGATCACCGACTTCAGCGCTGCGGGCGTCAGCGACAGGATCTTTGCAAGGCTCCTGAGCTCGGCGCGCGGCGGCGGCTGCCCGAGGTCGAAGTACTCGGCCGAGAAGGAAGGCTTGTTGGTGGCGAGCGGCTCACCGCCGCTTGCGAAAATTCCCCCGCGAGGCGCCGAAATCGGCATGACGCGCACGCGGTAGGCAATGCCGAGGCTACGCAGCTTCTGGCCCTGGACCACTTCCAGGTAGCCGAGGCGCGCAATCAGGGAGCCCACCACGATGACGGCCAGAATGGCCAGGAAGACCAGGCGTTTCTCGCGGGTCTGCGGCTGCATGGCGGAACCCCCGGACATCGGTTTGTGTCGAGTTTAAGCCGACGCCGCGGCGGCGTCTACGCAGGTGCCTCCGGACGATGGAATACAGGTCGAATGATATAGGCGAATGGCGCCGTGTAGATATACTCGATCCCTACCAGAAGCGGCAGCTGCTGCACACTGAGGTGCACGACGAAGAACGTGGTCACGACGACCAGTTCCTGCAAAAGAATGCCCAAGAGCACGGCGAGCAGCGGAATGAACCAGGGATCCGGATACAGCCGCCGCCGCAAAAAGCCCGCCGCGAGTCCCGCGAGCATCAGTCCCAGCGCGTGCATGCCGATCAGCCGGCCCGTCGCGACGTCCTCTACGAGGCCGCCAACCAGGCCTACGATCATGCCGCGGTAGGCACCCTGGCGAAGTGCGGTCATGACGACGACCACCAGCAGGAGATCGGGCGTCACGCCATCGATCGGCAGCCGCGCGAAGAGGCTCACGCGCAGCAAGAACGCGACGAGTCCGAAGAGCGCGGGCCCAAGGTAGCCGTCCATGGCTGTCTTGAAGTTCATCGCAGGACCACCAGGACGTCCTGCAGTTCGTTGAGGTTCGCGATCGGGCTGACGGTGGCGATCTTAACGAGCCCGAAGTCGCCTTGGTGCGTGCCCGTCACGCGCCCGAGCGGCAGACCCGCCGGGAGGAGACGGTCAAGCCCCGAGGTGACGATGAGGTCGCCCCGGTGCACGTTCGCGCCAGCCGCGAAGAACTGCATGGTCAATGCGCTGGCCTTGCCGTCGCCGAGCAGCACGCCGGCGTCTGAACTGCGCGCGACCATGGCGCCGATTGCACTCTCCGGGTCCGGCAGCAGCATCACCGTCGAGCTCACCGGACCGACGGAGATGATGCGCCCGACCACGCCGCCGTACGAGAGGACCGGATCGCCGTACTGGATGCCGTTGCGGCTGCCGCCGGCGATCACGATCTGGTCAAGCCAGTTGACCGGCGAGCGTCCGACCACCGGCACCGTCACGGAGCGCTCCGCCTTCGGCAGGGAGTTTTTCATGTGCAGCAGCTTGCGCAACTGGGCATCCTGCCCGCGTGTCGCCTGCAGCTGCATGACCTCCGCCTGCAGATTCTGCACCTCGACGCGCAGTTTCCGGTTCTCCTGCACGGCGCTGAATGCGTCGACAACGGTGCGCACGCCGCTCGAGACAAAGTGCACCGCGCTATTCGTCCCGACTTCCAGCGGCAGCAGCACCGTGTTGACGGCTCCGCTCACCCTGGAGACGGAGTCGCGCGGAAAGACGGTCAAGCTCTCCAGCGCGACGAGGCCGAGCACAAGCAGGGCCGCGATATACATCCGGATCACGCCGCGACGAGGCAAATCCTAACCCTCGCGTTGCAGTTTCTTGATCTTCTCCAGGATACTCCTGTCTTCGAGGCACCGACCAGTGCCCTTGACGACGCAGAGCAGAGGGTCCTCGGCAACGTGGACCGGCATGCCGGTCTCCTTCATGAGCAGGCGGTCGAAGTTGCGCAGCAGCGCCCCACCGCCGGTCACGACGATGCCGCGGTCCATGATGTCCGCCGCGAGTTCGGGCGGCGTCCGCTCGAGAGTGAGCTTGATGGCGTCGATGATCGCCTGCAGCGGCTCCGATAGGGCGCGCTGCACCTCGTCGGCACCGAGCGGCAGCGTGCGCGGCAGTCCCGTCACGAGGTCGCGGCCGCGGACCTCGATCGTCGTCGCCTCCGGCTCGATCGCCGCGCCGACGCGGATCTTGACGTCCTCCGCGGTGCGCTCGCCGATCATCATGTTGTAGTTGCGCTTGACGTAGTTGACGATCGCCTCGTCGAGTTCGTCCCCCGCGACCCGTACCGAACGGGAGGTGACGATGCCGCCGAGGCTGATGATCGCGACTTCGGTCGTGCCGCCTCCGATGTCGACGACCATGTTGCCCGTCGGCTCCTCGACCGGCAGTCCGGCGCCGATCGCAGCCGCATACGGCTCCTCGATCGTCACGGGGTCGCGTGCGCCCGCCTGCTGCGCCGCCTCTTTCACGGCGCGCCGCTCGACGCCGGTGATGCCGGACGGCACGGCGACGACCACCTGCGGGTGGAACATGCCCGCGCGCGGCTGCGCGTGGCTGATGAAGTACTTCAGCATGGACTGGGTCACTTCGAAGTCGGCGATCACGCCGTCCTTCATCGGGCGCACCGCGACGATGTTGCCGGGCGTGCGGCCGATCATCTGCTTGGCCTCCGCCCCGACAGCGAGAATCGACTTGGTCTCCCGGTCGATGGCCACGACGGAAGGCTCCTGTATCACGATCCCGCGTCCTTTGACAAACACGAGCGTATTGGCGGTACCAAGGTCGATGCCGAGGTCGCGGGAAAAGCTGCGGTAGAAGACGTCCGTGAGCGCCAACGCGTTGGCTCCTTTCCTACTCCTTGCCGAGATATCCCAATTGACGCATGCTGACGAAGCTATTATCGCCGATAACCAGATGGTCAACCAGTTGGATACCGATGGAGTTTGCCGCATGCGCAATGGTGGCCGTTGTCGCCACATCCTGCTGCGATGGCGTCGGGTCGCCGGAGGGATGGTTGTGCGCCAGCAGAATGGCGCTCGCACCGGCCTGCACCGCCGGCCGCAGGACATCGGCCGGTCGGATCGCGAGTGCGGCATGTCCACCTTGCGCCAACCGCGCCTCTCCCAGCACGCGCAAGCCGCGATCGAGCAGAAGCCCGATCAGTTGCTCGACCTGGCTGTCGAAGCGCTGCCGGAGATAACGATAGGCTGGAGCGGGATCGTCCAGTCTGATGCGCTGCGGACTTCGCCCGGATTCCGCCCGCCGTCCGAGTTCGAGGGCGGCTGCCACCTGGGCTGCCCGCGCCCGCCCGATGCCGCGAACCTTCAGGAGCGCAGCCGGACCCCTGGCGCGAATGCCCTGGAGCCCACCGTCTGCAAGCAGCCGCTCCGCAAGCGCAAGCGCGTGGTCGCCGGCGACGCCGGCGCCCAGCACGATCGCCAGGAGTTCGTAGTCCGAAAGGGCGAGCACGCCATCCCGAAACAGCCGCTCGCGCGGCCGCTGCTCCTCCGGCAGGTCCCGCAAGGGCATCAGATGAAACGCGTCAACAGGATTCCACAGACCGCGCCAACCAGACCAAGTACATTCGTGTCAAGCGCGACTGAGACGGAGGCGACGTAGAGGTTGAGCGACAGCGGCGCAAACCCGACGTGCAGACTGAGCGGGCCGAGCGGAAACGCTCGCCCCAGCACGGTGCCGACCACCAGCAGGATCAGGGTGATGATCAGCCCACCGAGCCAGCCGCTGCTGCCGCGTCCGCGACGCAAAGCCATCCCTCCTCCGTTGGTCCTTGCCAAGGGTTCTGGCGCACTTGCGGAAATCCTCTGCAAGAAACGGTATCCGCCGAACTATTTGTCTGGCAATTTCCGGCACGTGCAATAACAATGCGGCACAGACCGGTGTGTCGGCTGCCTGATCTCCCTTCCGATGCGCCCTTCTTCCGCCAGTTGAGAGGTGGCCACGAGCATGCGCCAGGGAACGACCGTGACCCCACCGCGCCGCGCCCGCCGTCGTCGCCACGCCCTGTGGTGGCTGTTCCTGCCTGCGGCGCTTGTCGGGGCGCTGTATGTGGGCGCCGGCGCCTACGCCCCGCCCGCGATCGATGCCGCGATCGCCCGCGCGGTGCGCCAGCAACTGCACGGCAGCGTGAGCGTGTCGTTGCGCCCCGGCCCTATGTGGCAGCTGCTCTACGGTCGATTCGACAGCCTTGTCATCCAAATGCCTAGTCTCAGTTACCAGGGCCTGGACGTCGAACACGCGCGCCTTGTCTGGAGAAACGGCGAGGTGCGGCTCCGGCCTCTCCTGCGCAACGGCCAGGTGGACATCGTGCGGGAAGGTGCGCTGACCATCTCGGGGACCGTTCCCGCCAAGTTTCTCGAGCGAACCCTGGCGGACGCGATCAGGCCGTACATTCCGTCGGGTTCCGTCGCGACCATTCCGGAACTCGCCGTCACGCGAAAGGGCATCAGCCTCGATGGCGACGTGATCGTGCTGGGCGTGCGGGTGCCGTACCGGCTGAAAGGCGTGCTGACCATCTCCGCCGGTGGCAGCGCGGTCGAGTTTCAGACCGTCTCGCTGAACGGGAGTCCTCTGTCGCTTCCCGCGATCCCGGTGCTCAAGGCAGCGCAGATCCCTCGCGTGGACGGCATCGCCTGGCGCTTCTCCGAGGTCCGGCTGCAGCCGGGCACTGTCTTCGTCGCCTTGCGCAACGCACACTAGCCCACGCGGCCAGGAGCTGGCTGAGGAGCGTCTGCGCCGGCCAGCTAAGCCTCTTTGCGCAGCAGTTCCTCGACGGCCCCGATCAGGTAGAGCGATCCGAACACAAGCAGCGGAACACCGCGCTCGCGGGCGTCAAGGCGCGCGGCGGCAAGACCCTCCCCGATCTCCCCGTGGGCGGCCCCCCCGAGCAGGCCGGCGGTCTCCGCTGCCGCACGCGCCCTCGGTGACGGCGGCGTGACGGCATGCAGCGCCAGGATTTCGTCCGCGAGCACACCCGCGACATCGCGCGGATCGCGGTCCGCGAGGCACCCGAAGAGCGCCACTGCCCGCACGCCCGGAAACGCCGCGCGCCATGCGGCGCGCAGCGCCTGTGCGCCCTGCGGATTGTGTGCTCCGTCCAGCACGATCTGGGGTTCGCCCGCGATGACCTCGAAACGGCCAGGCCAGCGCACCTCGCGCAGGGCGTCGGCAGCCTGCTCCGCTGCGGCCGGCCCGGCGGTGCGGCGCAATGCCGCGACCGCCAGCGCGGCGTTCTCCGCCTGGTGGCTGCCCACGAGCGATGTGCGCAGCGAGAGCGCGCCAAAGGGATCCCGATACGAGAAGGCCGTCCCGCCTGCCCTGGTCACGACATCTTCCACGGCGATTTCCCTGCCGACCCGCCAGAGATCGCTGCCGGCGTCGCGCGCGGTCGCCTCGACGACCGCCATGGCTTCTGGCGGCAGGTTCCCCACGACGGCCGGGCGGCCGGGCTTGAGAATGCCGGCCTTCTCCGCCGCGATCTCGGCCAGCGTGCCGCCGAGGCGGTCCATGTGGTCGAGCCCGATCGAGGTGATCAGGCAGACCTCCGGCACCACTGCGTTCGTCGAGTCCCACCGGCCGCCAAGGCCCGTCTCCCACGCGACATCCGTCACGCCCGCTCGCTCGAAGTGCACCAGCGCGACGCCTGTCCAGAGTTCGAACTCGGTCGGCGGGTCCGGCATGCCCTGGGCCGCCGCCTGCACGCGTGCGGTTGCCTGCGCGAGTGCGTGCCCGGGAATGTCGACGCCGTCGACGGCGACGCGCTCGTGGGGGCGGATGAGATGGGGCGAGACGAAACGTCCGGTCCGGCGGCCTAGGCGGCGCAGCATCGCGTCCAGACTGACCGTCGTCGACCCCTTCCCGTTCGTTCCCGCCACGTGATAGAAACGCATGCCGCGTTCCGGGTGCGCGAGGTTCGCGAGCAGGCGCTCGGTGCGATCGAGGCCGAGGTGGCCGAAGCGCCCAGCGGCACTCAGGTACTGGAGCGCCTCCTGCTCTCTCACAGTTCGGAGAGGGCCGTCTCGCGCTGGCGCGCGCGCCCCAGGCGGTCCCGAAGGCCCTCCAGCCGCTCCTCTTCCTGGGCCACGATCTCCTGCGGCGCCCGGTCGCGGAAGCCGGGCCGCGAGAGCTTCGCCTGCTGGCGCTCCGCCTCCGCCTGCAGCTCCGCGATCTCCTTTTGCACCCTCTGCCGCTCTGCCTCGAGGTCGACGAGCCCCGCCGCGGGGAGGTACACCTCGAGACCGGGCATGCGCGCGGAGAGCGCGCCGCGCGGCGCGGCCGCGCCATCCTGCGCGATGCTCAGCTCCGCCTGCGCGAGCCGGTTGAAGAGCTCCTCGTGCGCCGTGAGCCAAGCCCGCTCCTCGGCGTCCTGCGCGTGCACGGCGATCAGGGCCTTCTGGCCCTGGCGGACGCCGAGTTCCGCCCGCAGATTGCGCGCGAGGCGCACCGCCTCGGTGAAGCGGTCAACGCGCTGGAGCGCCACCGGATCCGAGGTCGCTCCGCCCTCGACCCATCGGTCGGTTGCCAGCAGGCCAGGCGACCCGGGCAGTTCCTGCCAGATCGCTTCCGTCACGAACGGCATAAAGGGATGCACCATGCGCAGGGCATCGCGCAGCACGTCGAGCAGCACGCGGCCGACGCCCGCGCGCTGCCCCTCATCCTGCAGCCGCGGCTTCGCGAGCTCAAGGTACCAGTCGCAATAGGTGCCCCAGACGAATTCGTAGGCGATGCGGCCGGCCTCCCCGATCTCGAAGCGCTCCAGGGCCTCGGCCATGCTCTGGGCCGCCACGTCCCGGCGCTGGGTCAGCCAGCGGTCCACATCGCCGTCAGCCGGCGCGGCGGAGGGATCGGGCTCCTGTGCCAGGACGAAGCGGGCGGCGTTCCAGATCTTGTTGGCGAAATTGCGCGCCTCGAGGATCCGCTCCGGCACGATGCGCGTGTCCTGACCCGGCGTCGTGCCGGTCAGGAGCGCGTAGCGCAGGGCGTCCGCGCCGTACTCCGCGATCAGCTCCATGGGGTCGACCCCGTTGCCGAGCGACTTCGACATCTTGCGCCCCTTCGCGTCGCGCACGAGCCCGTGCAGCACCACGTGGCGGAACGGGACCTGGCCCGTGAGATGCATCCCGAGCATCACCATGCGGGCGACCCAGAAGAAGAGGATGTCGTAGCCGGTCACGAGCGCGGTCGTGGGGTAGTAGCGGCGCATATCCGGGGTGTCGTCGGGCCAGCCGAGCGTCGAGAAGGGCCACAGGCCCGAAGAGAACCAGGTGTCGAGCACATCCTCGTCCTGCGTCAGGGCGCCGCCGCAGGCCGGGCAGCCCTCCGGCTCCTCCACCGCCACCGCGGTCCGGCCGCACGAAGCGCAATGCCAGGCCGGGATGCGGTGTCCCCACCAGAGCTGGCGGCTCACGCACCAGTCGCGGATGTTGTCGAGCCAGTCCGTGTAGACCTTGCCGAGCCGCTCCGGCCAGATCAGCAGCCTTCCGTCCCGCGCGGCTGCCGCCGCCGCTTCCGCGAGCGGCTTCATGCGGATGAACCACTGGCGCGAGATCAGCGACTCCACGGTCGTCCCGCAGCGCTCGCAGGTGCCGACATTGTGGCGGATCGGCTCGATCTCGATCAGCACGCCCTCCGCGGCCAGCGCATCCGAAACGGCCTTGCGCGCATCCTCCCGCGTCATGCCGGCGAAGCGCTCTCCGGCCGCCGGCAGCATGCGCCCGTCCTCGTCGATCACGGCGATCGAGGCGAGCGCGTGGCGCTGCCCGATCTCGAAGTCGGTCGGGTCGTGGGCCGGCGTCACCTTCACGGCACCCGTGCCGAACTCCGGGTCCGCCGCCGCGTCCGCGACCACCGGGATCTCGCGCCCCGTCAGCGGGTGGCGGAGCATGCGTCCCACGAGGGCCCTGTAGCGGTCGTCGTCCGGATGGACAGCGACGGCCGTGTCTCCGAGCATCGTCTCGGGCCGCGTCGTCGCCACGGTGAGGCCGCCCTCGCCGTCCGCCAGGGGATAGCGCAGGTGGTAGAGCGCGCCCTCGCGCTCCTTGTACTCCACCTCGATGTCCGAAAGCGCGGTGCGGCAACTCGGGCACCAGTGGATCAGGTAGTTCCCGCGGTAGACCAGTCCCTCCTCGTAGAGGCGCACGAAGGCCGCCCGCACTGCCCGCGACAGCCCCTCGTCCAGCGTGAAGCGCTGGCGGGACCAGTCCGGGCCGGCGCCCAGCGCCCGCAGCTGCGAGAGAATGGTGTCCTGGGAGCGCTCCTTCCAATCCCAGACACGTTCGAGGAACTTCTCCCGCCCCAGCTCGCGGCGGGTCAGGCCCTCCTTCGCGAGCTGCTCCTCCACCCGCACCTGCGTCGAGATGCCGGCGTGGTCCGTGCCGGGCAGCCAGAGGGCGTTCCGGCCGGTCAGCCGCCAGAACCGGATCAGGGCGTCTTGCATGCTGTTGTCGAGCGCGTGGCCGATGTGCAGGACGCCCGTCACGTTCGGCGGCGGCATGACGATCGTGCGCGCGTCGCCCTCGCCCCGCGGACGGAACGCGTCCGCGGCCTCCCAGAGGCGATAGATCGATGGCTCCCTGGCCTTGTCGTAGCGTGCGTCCAGCATGTCGCTTCCTCCTGAGCAAACAAATTGGCCGCCCTCTCAAGGGCGGCTGTGCCGCGGTACCACCTTGCTTCCCGCCGACCTGCGGCGGGCGCTCGCGGGGCGTCTCGTGCCCCTTTGCGGCTGCGCCTAGGCGTTCGCTTCAGCGCAACGGCTCCGGGGCGACCGGTTCTGCACCGTCATGGCCAGGGATCTTGCAGCGCGAGGATCCCCTCTCTCAGGCCGTCGGTGCGAACGCTCCCCGTCATCGCCATGTATTTGGTATCTGATTATCCGGCCGCCCACGGCGCCTGTCAAGCTGAAAGAGCGGCGGTCGACGCGCCGCGCTAGTCTTCGGCGTCACCGTCGACCGGCGGCAGCGAGAGCGCGCTTTCGTAATCGGCGCGCGTGTGGACGGGTGCTCCGTGAGAGACGATCACGCGCTCGAACGGCAGCGCGAGCAGGGCGCGCAGTGCAGGCAGCGCCCGCTCCTCATGCCAGGTGGAGCGCCAGACGCGCAGTTCTCCGTGCAGCGCCGCGAGGGCGTCGGCGAAGACGATGGTCCGCTCCGCAGGCAGCCAGAGCGGCGTCTCGTTGCGCCCGCGCCCGTCGTAGAGCGCCAGGAGCCCGCCTGGCAGGCGCGAGCCGGGCTCGATGGGCTCGAGGTCCGTCTCGGGAACGTCGTCCCGGTGAAAGAGCCACGGCCCGAATGCCTTCGCACCGTAGCGGCGCGTGAAGTAGTCGACGTCACGGACGTGATCGGGCTTGAGGACTGCAAGCAGGGTCGGCGGGTGCGCGTCCAGCCGCTCCCAGAGTTCCGGTGCCGCGTCCGGCGGCTCCGGTAGCACCGAAACCGGTACGCTCGCTCGTGTCGAGATACCATACCCCACCATTCGACAACTGGAAGACGCTTCCTCCTCGACCTGAAGGTCGAGGTCTCCGCGTGATAGGATGATGAAGAGGCCATTCCTCAATGCTCGTGCGATCCATGCCGCAGGCTGCACCTCCCCGTTTCGCCCTGCTCCAGTGTATCCGTCGGGACTTCGCTCGGCGGACAGCATGTTCGCGGCTTGTGAACCAAGATCGG
>JAKAPV010000088.1 GCA_021806845.1 Bacillota bacterium
CGGATTGCCGAGCCTTTCCGTGGGGCAGAGCGGCGTGACCGGATCGCCCGGCGCGATGCCGAGCGCCGTGGCTTCCTCGCGGCTGGCGACGCCGACGTCGATGAACATCTTGCGCATGTCGACGATCTTGTTGCGCTCCTCCGCTCCGAGCACGTGCGGCGGCTTCGATCCGACGACGCCGGTCACGATGCCCCGCCGGGTCCGTACGGCGACGCGCTGCGCGAGCATCACCTGTTCCCACCAGCCGCCGATCGTCTGGAAGAAGAGGTAGCCGTTCTTGTCGATCCGGGTGACCATCATGCCGACCTCGTCGAGGTGGCCGGCCAGCATCACCTTCGGCCCCTGGGGGTCCCCGACCTTGCGCGCGATCAAGGATCCGAGGCGGTCGGTGCTCAGCTCGGCGTAGCCGTCAAGGTAGCCGCGGACGACGTCCCGCACCGGCCCCTCGTAGCCCGAGGGCCCATGTGCCTCACAAAGTTCCGCGATCATCCGGAATGTGTCTGCCAAGCGGGGATGCCTCCTTACCAGTGCACGTTTTCTATGCTAGCCAAGACCGCAGGCGGCGGCAGCTAGTCCCCCGGCCGCACGACGACGTTCTCCGGGCCGAGCCAGCCGAGCGCCTGCTGCAGTGCGACGGGGTCGTCGACCGCGACGCCCGTGCGCCTCGCCCGGCCCTCGCCGGGCCTCGCGCGGAATACGGGGCATGGGCCGGGGCGCCGCTCCAGCGCCTCCTTGGCGCGCAGCCAGTCCGTCTCCTCCGCGATGCGCAGGAAGAGCGCAGCTGGGCGCCGCAGGGGCTCCGCCTCGTCCAGGACTAAACGCCCCTCTCCCTCCTCGGCGGCCTCCATCCTCCCGCGCAGCACCAGCGGCGCGAGGGAGGCTGCCGCTTCCTCGATCTGCGGCAGCAGCTTCGGGAACACGACCGCCTCGCAGCCGCCCGTGCCGTCCTCGAGCCGGGCAAAGCCCATCCGCTCGCCGCGTCGGGTCGTGACGCGGCGGATGGCCTCGACGACGGCGGCGATCTGCAGCTTCTCGCCTCCCAGGCCGCGCGCGTCGCGGATGGGTATGCAGCCGCGCGAGCGCGCGAGCTCCCGGTACTGCTCGAGCGGGTGTCCCGAGACGTAGCAGCCCAGGGTCTCCCGCTCGCGGCGCAGCCGCTCCGAAAGGGGCCACTCGGGAACCTTCGGGAGCGCCGGCGGCGGCGTCTCCGCCGCTGCGAAGAGGTCGAGCTGGTCGCGGGGCCCGCGCCGCTCGTGCACGAGCCGCAGCACGTCATCGATCGCGGCGAAGAAGCTCGCGCGCGTTTCCCCGAGGCTGTCGAGCGCGCCCGCCTGCACGAGCGCCTCGAGCACGCGCCGGTTCACCTTCTGCCCGAGCCGCTGGACGAGGTCGGCGAGGTCCCGGTAGGCGCCGCTCGCACGGGCCTGCACGATCTCCTCCGCCGTCGCTTCGCCGAGTCCCTTGATCGCGAGGAGGCCGAAGCGGATCGCTCCCCCTTCGACGCCGAACCCGGCGCCCGCGCGCTGCACGTCCGGTCCCAGCACGGCAATCCCGCGCCGCCGCGCGTCCTCGAGGTACTCCGCCACCTTGTCGGTGTTGTCCGCGACCGAACTCAGGAGCGCCGCGACATAGGCGGTCGGGTGGTGCGCCTTGAGGTAGGCCGTCTCGTAGGCGAGCAGGCCGTAGGCGGCGCCGTGGGCGCGGTTGAACCCGTAGTTCGCGAACCGCATGATCAGCTCGAAGAGTTCGAGCCCCAGCCCCCGCTCGTACCCCTGGCGCACGGCGCCGGCGACGAACCGCTCGCGTTCCGCCTCCAGAAGCTCCCGCTTCTTCTTGCCGACGGCGCGCCGCAGCAGGTCCGCCTCGCCGAGGCTGTAGCCCGCCATCTTGGCCGCCACCTGCATGACCTGCTCCTGGTAGACCATCACGCCGTAGGTGTCGCGCAGGATCGGCTCGAGGTCCGGGTGCAGGTAGTGCGGCGCACCGCTGTGCTTCGCCTCGATGAACATCGGGATGTTCTCCATGGGCCCGGGCCGGTAGAGGCTGACGGCGGCGATGATGTCCTCTACGTGGCTCGGGCGCAGTTCGCGCAGCATGTCCTGCATGCCGGAGGACTCAAGCTGGAAGACGCCCCAGGTGTCGGCCACCTGCAGCATCGCGAAGGTCTCGGCGTCGTCGGACGGCAGTTCGGAGAGCGGCGGCACCTGCGCCCCCTGCGCCGCCGCGATGCGCCTCGCCTCCGCCACGACCGTGAGCGTGCGCAGCCCGAGGAAGTCCATCTTCAGGAGGCCCAGCTCTTCGAGCGTCGTCATCGGGAACTGGGTCACGACCGACCCGTCCTGCATGCGCTGGAGCGGCACCAGTTCGTCGACGGGCTGCGGCGCGATCACGACGCCGGCGGCGTGCACCGAGGCATGCCGCGGCGCGCCCTCGAGCTTTTGGGCGAAGTCCAAAAGCTCCTTCGCCTTCGGGTCGCTGCGGTAGACGGCGCCGAGCTCCTCGGACTGCAGCGCCCGCTCGAGCGTGATGCCAAGCTCCTGCGGCACGAGCTTCGCGAGCCGGTCGACGTCCGCGTATGGCCAGTTGAGCGCGCGGCCGACGTCGCGGATCGCCGCGCGCGCCGCCATCGTGCCGAAGGTGATGATCTGCGCGACGTGGTCCTCGCCGTAGCGCCGCTGCACGTACTCGATCACCTCGTGACGGCGCTGGTAGTCGAAGTCGATGTCCATGTCGGGCATCGTCACGCGCTCGGGGTTCAGGAAGCGCTCGAACAGCAGGTTGTAGCGCAGGGGATCGACGTCGGTGATGCCGAGCGCGTACGCGACGAGCGAGCCCGCCGCCGAGCCGCGCCCGGGGCCCACCGCGATGCCGGCGCCGCGCGCGAAGTCGACGAAGTCGGAGACGATCAGGAAGTAGCTCGAGTAGCCCATCTTTGCGATGACGGAGAGCTCGTAGTCGAGCCTGCCCTCGACCTCCGCCCCGCCCTGCGGGTAGCGCGACGCGAGCCGCTCGCGGCAGAGCCGGCGCAGGTAGTCGTCCACCCCCCCGCCGTCCGGGACCTCGAACTGCGGTAGGAGCGTGCGGCCCCGCTCCAGGCTCACGTCGCAGGCGTCGCGTACGAAGAGCGTATTCGAGAGCGACTCCGGCACCTCGCGGAAGCGCCCTGCCATCTCGGCCGGCGACTTCACGTAGAATTCGTCGTTCGGGTAGCGCAGGCGGCCCGGATCGTCGATCGACTTTCCGGTCTGGATCGCGAGCAGCACGTCGTGGGCGGCCGCATCCTCCCGGCGCAGGTAGTGCGCGTCCTGCGTTGCGACGACGCGCAGCGAGAATTCTTTCGCGAGCGCGAGCAGCTGGCGCACGATGGGCCGCTGCTCGGGGAGGTCGTGGTCCCAGATCTCGATGAGGAAGCGGTCCTTGCCGAAGATCTCCACATACTGCGAAAGGGCCGCACGCGCGCCCTCCACCTGGCCCTGGCGGAGCAGGCTCGGCACCTCTCCCTGCAGGCAGCCGCTCGATCCGAAGAGGCCCGCGCTGTAGCGCGCGAGCAGTTCCTTGTCGATGCGGGGCCGGTGGTAGAAGCCTTCGAGCGAAGCGACGCTCATCAGGCGGGTGAGGTTGCGCCAGCCCTCCTCGTTCTGCGCGAGCAGCAGCATGTGGTAGCTGCGCTCGTCGCGCCCTGCCTCCTTGTCGGTCAGGCGGCGCGGCGCCATGTAGGCCTCCACTCCGAGGAGCGGGCGCACGCCCTCCGCCTTGCAGGCCATCTCGAAGTCGGCGGCGCCGTAGAGCACGCCGTGGTCCGTGAGGGCGCAGGCGTCCATGCCGAGTTCGCGGATCCGCGCGGGGATGTCCGCGATCCGGCTCATGCCATCGAGCAGGCTCATCTCGCTATGGAGGTGCAGGTGCACATACTCCGTCATGGGGCTATACGCCCGCTCCGCAGCGGTCGATCCAGTCGCCTACGATGGCCGCGGCCCGCTCGAAGAAGTCCCGGTCCTGCGCGCTGAAGCGCGCCGGCAGCGGCGCATCGCAGTCGAGCACGCCGATCGGGCGGCCCTGGGCGCGCAGCGGCACGACGATCTCGGAGCGCGAAGCGGCGTCGCACGCGATATGCCCCGGGAACGACAGGACGTCATCCACCACGAGCGCCTGGTCGGCCGCGAACGAGGCTCCGCAGACGCCGCGCCCGGGTCCGATGCGGGTGCACGCCGGCTTGCCCTGGAAGGGTCCGAGCACCAGGTCGTCGCCGCGCCGCAGGTAGAAGCCGACCCAGTTGATCTCCGGCACGTGCAGCCAGAGCAGCGACGCGGCATTCGCGAGGCAGGCGATCCCGTCGGGATCACCGTGCACGAGCGCCTCCAGTTCCCGGAGGATCTCATCGGGCGCAAGCGGCCCGGACTTCTCCACGTACATTTCCAGCCGTCCCTTTCGCAGGTCTTCCGGCAGCCGAGATGCATGCGGCTTGCCGCCTCGCTTTGCGCTTCTGCACCGGCGAGGGCAAACCCTGCCGCCCGCGGCCGCGCGCGGCCAGGGTCTCGGCCGAGCCCCTCTTGACGCGTGTATCCCCGGGCACCCATAATTGCGCCAATACTGGTCTTGGGGAGGGAGCGCCGCCACCGTTCCGCGCAATGCACAAAATGCCACATAATGTTCCCGTTATCGCGAGAGGTGGAGGGACTGGCCCGATGAAACCCGGCAACCCGGCGCTGTCGCGCCGAAGGTGCCAATTCCTGCAGCCCGCACCGGGCTGAGAGATAAGAGGGTCAGCGAAATGCAATGCGCCCTCGGGCGCGTTTTTTTCGTTCCCGAACACGAAAGGAGATCCAGGTCATGGCCCTGCGGTTCAACTCGCTCGCCGTCCACGCCGGTCAGAACCCCGATCCCACTACGGGGGCCGTCGGCGTACCGCTCTACCGCACGACCGCCTACGCCTTCCGCGACCACGCGCATGCCGCGAACCTCTTCGCCCTGCGGGAGTTCGGCAACATCTACACCCGGATCATGAATCCGACGACCGGTGCGTTCGAGGAGCGCATCGCGGCGCTCGAGGGGGGCGTCGGCGCCCTCGCGACGTCCTCCGGTCAGGCCGCAATCACGATGTCGCTGCTGAACATCTGCCAAAGCGGCCAGTCGGTCGTCGCATCGCCGAATCTCTACGGCGGCACCTACAACCTCTTGCAGGCCACCTTCGCCAAGTTCGGCATCTCCGTGCGCCTCGCGGCCGACGCGACGGCGGAGGCGATGGAGGCCGCGGCCGACGAGACGACCCGCGCCTTCTACGTCGAGACGATCGGCAATCCGCGCCTGGACGTGCCGAACATCCGCGCCATCGCGGACGCTGCCCACGCCCAGGGGGTTCCTCTGGTCGTCGACAACACGTTCGCGACGCCGTACCTCTGCCGGCCGTTCGAGCATGGCGCCGACATCGTCATCCACTCCGCCACGAAGTTCATCGGCGGCCACGGCCAGGTGATCGCCGGAGTGATCGTCGACAGCGGCAAGTTCGCGTGGACCAGCGGGCGCTTCCCGGAACTCACCGAACCGGACCCGACCTACCACGGCGTCAGCTACACGGAGTCCTTCGGAGCGGCTGCCTACATCATCAAGGCCCGCGTCCAGCTCCTGCGCGACCTCGGCATGTGCCTGAGCCCCGCGGACGCCCATCTCCTCCTGACGGGCCTCGAGACGCTCTCCCTGCGCATGCAGCGCTGCTCCGCAAACGCCCTGCAGGTGGCGACCTGGCTCACGAGCCAGCCGGACGTCGCCTGGGTCAACTACCCCGGCCTTGCGTCCCATCCGCAGCACGCGCAGGCGAAGCGCTACCTCGAGCACGGCTTCGGCGCCATCATCACGTTCGGCCTGCGCGGCGGCGCACAGGTGGCACCGGCCTTCATCGACGCGCTCAGGCTCTTCACCCACGTCGCCAACGTCGGCGACTCGCGCTCGCTCGTCATCCACCCTGCCACGACGACGCACGCGCAGCTGACGCCCGCAGCGCGGGCCGCATCCGGGGTGCCGGACGACCTCGTGCGCCTCTCGATCGGGCTTGAGGACCCGGAGGACCTGCAGGAAGACCTCGCGCAGGCCCTCGCAGCCGCGCGCTGATGCCTGCCCTGCGCATCGGGGACCTCCCGCTCGCCGCGGGGGGTACCCTGCGCGGCGCCGAGATCGCCTACGAGACGTGGGGCGAGCCCTCCGAAGAGGCCGTCCTGGTTTGCCACGCCCTGACGGGCGACGCCCACATCGCGTCCGCCGGCGGACGCCCGGGCTGGTGGGACGGCATCGTCGGGCCGGGCCGCGCCATCGACACCCAGACCCGCTTCGTCGTCGCGAGCAATGTGATCGGCGGCTGCTACGGGAGCTCCGGTCCGGACGCCCGAGGGAGGACGCCGGACGGCTCCGCCTTCCCGCAGATCGCGGTCCAGGACATGGTGCAGGCGCAGCTTCTCCTCCTGCGGCGCCTCGGCGTGCGCCGCCTGCGTCTCGTCATCGGCGGCTCGCTGGGCGGGCTGCAGGCGCTCGCGTGGGCAAAGCGGCAGGAGATCCCGGCGCGCCAGGTCGTCGCGATCGGCGCGAGCGATCGCCTGCCGGCGCTGCAGGTGGCGCTCTGCCACGCGCAGCACGTCGCGCTGGAGCTCGGGCTGTCGCACGGCGATGGGCCCGGCGGCATGCGCGCCGCCCGCGCCGTCGCCATGGCGACCTACCGCTCGGACCCCCACTTCGCGGCGCGCTTCGGGCGAAGCCCCGCCCGCCAAGAGACCGGCGACCGCGCCTATGCCCTCGAGACGTGGCTCGACCACCACGGCGAACAGCTGGCGCAGCGCTTCTCTGCCCACACCTACCTCCTGCTCTCGCGGGCCATGGCGCAGTTCGAGTGGGACCGGGAGGTGCGGCCCGGCACCCGCGTCGACTTGATCGCCATCGCAGGCGACTGGCTGTTCCCGCCAGACGGCGTCGAGGCGCTCCACCGGCTGCTGCGCCGCCAGGAGATCCCGGGAGACCTCCTGATGCTCGAAACCGAAATGGGCCACGACGCCTTCCTCGCCGACCAGCCGGCGCTTGGCGACCTTCTCTCGGACTGCCTGCGGCGCGCCGAGGGCGCACGCCCCTCCGAGGCATGCGCCCTCTGACGGTCATCGGCTGGGCAGGCTATCTCCAGGCGCGAAACGTCTTGCAGCACGTCTCCTGGCACTTTCCCACCGGCGTCTCTCCGACTTCCTCGAGGACCGTGGAGATCTGCTGCACGTCCACCTCTTCCGGATAGCGCTGGCCGACCGCATCATTGGTCACCAGGATCTCCTTGGCGCCGCAGACGTTGCCGTCATGCCAGTAGTAGCAGTTGTCGACCGTGCAACGGACTGTCACTAGTGCAATCCCCTCCTCGCCGCCTAGCGTGTCCGTCCGGCGGCGTTCTCGTGCGTGGAAGGGATGACCGCTCTCTTGCGCGAAGGCATGGGCGCCGAGGAGGTCTTTGACGTGGAGTATGCAGTCGACGTAGGCGGCACGAAGATCGCCTACGCCATCATCGACGGACAGCACATTGTCGCGGAGGGGTCCTTGGCGACGGACGGCCGCCCGCCAGAGGACCGGCTTCCCGCCGTCGGCGAGGCGCTCAAGGCACTTGCGCAGGATCGCGGCGCGTCTCCCGCGGCGCTTGGGCTCTCGCTGCCGGGCCCGATCGCGCACGGCGTGCTGCTGCACGCCCCGAACCTGCACCGGGCCTGGGTCGGCAGGCGGATCGACGAGATCCTGCGCCTGCTCGGCCTGGGCGTGCCGGGCGCCGCGCAGCGCGACGCGCTCCTGGGCGGGCTCGGCGAGTATGTCGCGGGCGCCGGCCAGGGGCTCGACAGCTTTGCCTACCTGACGCTCGGTACGGGCGTCGGCGGCGGCCTCATCCTGCACGGCGAGCCGCTGCTCGGAACGGACGGGGCCGCCGGCGAGATCGGCCACCTGACCGTTGAGCCGCGCGGTCCCCTGTGCGGCTGCGGCCGGCGCGGCTGCGTCGAATCCGTCGCCTCCGGTACGGCGATCGGCAAGATCTATCTCGCGGAAACCGGCGAAGAGGTGCCCGGTTCCGAGATCGCGCGGCGCGCCCGCGGCGGCGACATGGTCGCGCGGCGCGTCTTTGGGCGCGCCGGCGCCGCCCTCGGAACAGCCTGCGCCGCGTGGGCCCAGGTCGCGAACCCGCAGGCCGTCATCGCGGGCGGCTCGCTCGCGCAGTCCCTGGATCTCCTGCTGCCGTCGCTCGAGCGCTCGCTGCATCGCCGCGCCTGGTCGGCGAACCTGCCCCTGCCGATCATACCGGCGAAGCTGGGCGGCCCCGCACCGCTCGTCGGCGCCGCGTACTTCGCACGCCGCCACGCCCGCTGAAATGCAAGGCCCCAGTTCCTACAGAAGACGCCCGGCCGGGTGGCCAGGCGTCCTCTTTCTGTGCGCCGCGCGGCCTAGCGCTGCGCCGCGATCTCCCGCAGCGCGGGGGCGAAGCTGCTCCCCTTGACGGGGCCGACCAGCATGAAGTAGCCGGGGCCCAGCCTGCCGTACGCAAAGCGCCTGCGCCTGCCGCCAAGCGTGGCAACGCCCTCGCGCACCTCAAGCGTTCCGATCGTCTGCCGCGTGGCCGGACTGCTCGTGCGCAGCGCGTAGCTCGACTGCACGAGGTCGAGGTAATTGCCCGAGGGCGATCCGTAGAGGATCTCAATGAAACTCGAACCGCCGTTCAGCCCCATCGGATGCGTCAGTGCCTCCTGGAGCGGCAGCCCGCCCAGCCGCGAAAAGACATGCAGGTACGGTGCGTTCTGGCGCAAGGCCGGAACCTCTTGCCTCGGGACCACATAGCCCGGCTGTCCGAAGACGGAGAAGGCCCGGCGCATCTCCTGGCCCGAGTGCTGCGTCATGATGAGCGTGCCCGCTACGACGGCCAGAAGCACCCACCAGAACTGATGCAGGCGCAAGCGACCCGTCCACCCCTGTTTGCTCATGCTGTGTTATTCGCAGCGCTGCGTCCCCGCCCTCCTGCGGGTCAGCAGGGATGCGCCTGCGCGGAGGAGAAGATTGTCCGACAAAATCCCGGGCGCCCAGAGCGCCGCTGAAGCGAGGTCCGGCCATGTCTAGTCAGACATCCCGCATCCTGCTGATCGAAGATGACGCGGCGGTCGCACGCCTGGTCGGCATCGAACTGCGCCACGCGGGCTTCGAACCCGAACACCAGAGCACCGGCCACAGTGGCCTTGCCGAGGCAGCCAAGGGCGGCTACGACGTCGTGATCCTCGACCTCTCCCTGCCGGATGTCGACGGCATCGAGGTCTGCCGGGCGCTGCGCGCGCTCTCCGACGTGCCTATCCTCATGCTCACCGCCCGAGGCAGCCTGCCGGAGCGCGTCGAGGGCCTCGACGCAGGCGCCGACGACTACCTCGTCAAGCCGTTCGCACCCGCCGAGCTCGTGGCACGGCTCCGCGCGCTGCTGCGACGCAGCCGCACCGCCAGCGATACGCCGCAGCAGGCCGTCGTGAACGTCGGCGGACTGCACGTGGACGCGCTGCGCTGGGAGGCAGCATTCGGCAGCGAGGCGCTCACGCTCACCCGCCGCGAATTCGAACTCTTGCGCTGCCTCGCGCTCAACCAGGACGTCGCACTCACGCGCGACATGCTGCTCGAACGCGTCTGGGGCTTCCACTACGGCGGCCAGAGCAACATCGTCGACGTCTACGTCGGCTACCTGCGCCAAAAGCTCGCGGCTGCCGGCGCGCCCCGCATGATCGAGACGGTCCGGGGCGTCGGCTATCGTATGCGCGCGGCCGAACACGAGCCGGCCGGAGAGGCGGTCCACGGCGAGTGAGCAGCCGCCGGCGACGGGCACCGAGACCCGCCAGCCTGAGCCGCCGGCTGGCAACGCAGGCCGGTCTGACCACCGCGGCGATGGTGATCGGGGCGACGTTGCTCTTGACCGTCTACACGGCCGTCCACCAGTTCACGAGCGCGCTCTCGACCGCCCGCAACACCGCGGGCCTGATCCTCGACACCATGAGCCCGGTCGGCCCGCAGACCGCGACCGACGTGGCGCTCGGAGAGTACACGACGCCGGCCGATCCCCAGATCTGGATCTACCGCAATGGCGAGGTGATCCAGCAGTCCGCCAACACGGACCTCAAGCCGCCCCAGGGCCCGCACGACGTCACCTTGTTCCTCGGCCCGCACCCGCGCCTGCGCGTCGAGCGCACGCATCTCAACCTCACGGTGCTTCTCGACCTGCCGCTGACGCCGTCGCTCGTCCTGCTGCGCGACCTGCTCGCCGGGGCACTGACGATCGGGCTGGCGGCGGCCGCCGGCGGCGGGCTCTTCGGCTATCGCTCGGCGCGCCGCATGCTGCGGCCGGTGCTGCAGCTGACGCTCGCCGCGTCCGCCCTGCGCGAGGCGGCCGACGGCGCGCGCCTTCCCGCGCTGTCGGCCGCCG
>JAKAPV010000089.1 GCA_021806845.1 Bacillota bacterium
GGTGGTGCTCGCGGCCGGCTTCGCGCTGCTCGGCTACCGGTCCGCGCAGGGGCAGGCGGAGTGGGCGGCCGCCGGAGTTGCTCCGGCCGCCGCCCAGCCGCCGCGCGGCGCACCGGCCCCCGGGACGCCGCAGGAAGCCCAGCAGGCGATGACGCCCGTGGACGCGCTCGCGGTGGAGTTCGGGTTCGGGCTCCTCTCCCTCGTGGATGCAGCCCAGGGGGGAGACTTCTTCGAGCGCGTGCAGAAGGTGCGCGAGCAGGTCGCGGACGAACTCGGCATCTGGCTGCCGCCCGTCCGGGTCAAGGACAATCTTTCCCTGCCTCCGAACACATACAGGATCCTCCTGCGCGGCGCCGAGGTGGCGCGCAGCGAACTCATGCCCGGCCGCCTGCTGGCCATGGGGAAGGAGGGCGACCTCGCCGGCATCGCGACCCGCGACCCGGCGTTCGGGCTGCCGGCCCTCTGGATCGCGCGCCAGCAGCAGGACCAGGCCGTGCTGCAGGGCTACACCGTGATCGACACGGGGACCGTGCTCACCACGCACTTCGCGGAGACGGTGCGCCGCCACGCGAGCGAGCTGCTCTCCCGCGAGGAGGCGAAGCAGACCCTCGACCGGCTGCGCCACGTGGACCCGGCGGCGGTCGACGAGCTGGTGCCGGGCCTCCTGACGCTCTCGACGGTGCACCGGGTGCTGCAGGGGCTCCTGCGGGAGGGGATCCCGATCCGCGACCTCGTGACGATCGTCGAGACGCTGGGCGACCGCGCGACCGAGACGAAGGACCCGGACCAGCTGACGGAGTACGTGCGCCAGGCGCTCGGACGGACGATCAGCCAGTCGGTCGCGCCGCCGGGAGAGACCCTCGTCGCGATCACGCTCGACCCGAGACTCGAGGCCGAACTGCGCGCGCGGGTGCAGAGCCAGGAGGGCAAGAGCTTCCTCGCGCTCGACCAGGACACGGCGCTCAAGCTGAGCCGCGCGGCCGAGCAGACGGCGCGGGATCCCGCGCGCACCCAGGACCATCTCGCCATCGTCGTCGCGCCGCAGCTGCGCGCGCACCTGAGGCGCCTCCTGCGGCCGGTGCTGGAGGATGTGCCAGTTCTCAGCTACCAGGAACTCGACCCGACGCTCAAGTTGCAAAGCGGGGGGGTGATCCGGATTGACGACGAACGTGGAGCGGTTTAGGGCCCCGGACATGACGGCGGCGCTCCTGCGCGTGCGCGAAGAACTCGGGCAGGACGCCACGATCATCGGGACGCGCACCTACGAGCCGACCGGCATCCGCAGGCTCTGGGAGCGTCCCTACGTCGAGGTGTTCGCGGGCCGCGGGCGCTCGGCAGAGGAGGCTGCCCCCGCGCGCGCCGCGGGCCCTGCGGCCGCGGTGCGGCCTCCCGCGCTCCCCCCGGACGGCGACGACTTCGAAGGCTGGCTGCAGGGCCGCATGAGCCGCCTCGAGCCGCGCACCCTCGCACTTGTCGGACCGACGGGCGGCGGCAAGACGACGACGGTCGCCAAGCTCGCGGCGCGCTACGCGCTCGATCGGGGCGAACGCGTCGGCCTCATCACCACGGACACGTACCGCATCGGCGCGGTCCACCACCTGCAGACCTACGCGGAGATCATGGGGCTGCCCTGGCGCGTCGCGCAGGACCCGCCGGCCATGCGCGAGGCGGTTGCAGCCCTCGCCTACTGCGATCGGGTGCTGATCGACACGTCTGGACGCAACTACCGCCGCCCGGAGTCGCGGCGCGAACTCATGGCGCTCCTCTCAGCAGCCTCGCCCGAGTCGGTTGAGTTTGTATTATCCCTGACGACCGGCAAGGACGAGATAGAGGAACTTTCCTCCTATTTCAAGAACGGACCTGCGACGCGGCTGCTGCTCACCAAGCTCGATGAGGCCAGCTCGATCCGCAAGCTCGTGATGGCGCTGCAGGTCGTGGACCTGCCGCTCTTTGCCGTCACGAACGGGCAGATGGTTCCGGACGACATCTGGTTCCCTACCGCCCAGCAGCTCGCGCAGGCGGTAGCCCAGGAGGCGGCCAAGGGCTATGCGTGACCAGGCGGCGCAGCTGCGTGAGCGCATGAGTCCGCAGCGTCCGGTAGCGGAGGTCTGGTCCGTCGCGACCTGCGGCGGCGAGCGGGGCGCGGCGGCGTTCGCACGGGAAATCCACAGCGTCCTCCAGTCCTCGCGCCTCAAGGTGAGCCTCTGGGGACAGGCGCAGGATGCGGCGCAGGTGGTCTTGCTGCCGGCCGGCGAGGGGTCTTCCGTACGCCGCGCGTTCATGCGGGGGGCACATACCTGGCTGCTGCTCGCCCCGGCCCTGCCAGAGGGCCTCGCGCAGGCGAAGGCGCTTTTGGCGCAAGAGTCCGACGGCACCCTGCGCTCCGTCTACCTCGCCCTGTCGGGCGTGCAGAGCGTCGCGGCCGGCGAGGAGATGGTCCGGGAGTTCGCGGAGCAGGTTCTCAGGGAGATCCCCTGCCACCCGGAGCCCTTCGGTTTCTACGGCCCCAGCGAGTCCGGCACCCTCACCCTTTCCTCTGCGCTGCTGCGGCGCTTCTTCGCAGGGGGGCGGTAGGACGTGGAACGCGGGCAAGCGGCCTATGAACGCTGGCGCGACGGCGGTCAGCAGTCGCGCGAGGCCTACCTGCCCCTCGTCCACGAACAGGCGGCCCGCATCCTGCGCCGCCTGCCGAGCGGAGTGATCGAGCGGGACGAAGTCATCTCCTACGGGGTGATCGGCCTCCTGGAGGGACTTGAGCAGTACGACCCGCGGCGCGGCGTTCCTGTGGAGGCGTACCTGCGCACGCAGATCCGCCGGCGCATCCTGGACGGCCTGCGCACACAGGACCGGCTGCCGAGGCGGCTGCGGGCCCGTGAGCGAATGGTGCGGGAAGCGTACGCGGCGCTCGAGCAGGAGCACCTGCGCAGTGCGACCGACAGCGAGGTGGCGCAGCATCTCGGCATCTCCGCGGACGAGTTCCAGTCCTGGCTTGTGGACCTCGGCTTCACCACCGTCTGGTCGATCGAGGTGCTGCAGGAGAACGGCATCGAGCCGGAGGACGCGGAGCGGACGCCGGAGGAGCAGGTCGAGCAGGAAGAACTGCTCGCGGTGCTCACGGCGGCGATCGCGAAGCTCTCAAAGCGCGAGCAGGACGTGCTCGCGGCCCATTACAACCTCGGCTACAGCATGCAGGAGGTGGCTCAGGCGATGGATCTTTCGGAGCGCTACGTGGCGGCACTCCACAGCAAGGCCGTACTGCGGCTCCGGGGCGCCCTGAGCCGCTACCGCGCGGTGATGAGAGGGAGGGACCTCCGATGAACGCTCGGGAGCGCAGCGACCTCGAAACCCTGCTGGGGGAGTTCAGCCGCACCCTCGAGGAGGCCAACCACGAGCTGCTCGCGGAGGTTCAGGGAGAGCTGCGCGACCTGCGGGCGCGGGTCGCGGCGCTGGAGGGGCAGGTGGGGGTGGCCCGCGCCGAGGCGGCGGCGCTTTCCCAGCGCCTCATGCAGCATGTCGAGGCGCAGGCGCAGCCGGCGCCCGTACAGCCCCCGGCGGAGGCCCAGGCGGTCGACCGCGCGACCGAGGAGATCCGCGAACGCCACCAGGAAATTTGGAATCTTTTGCAGGAAGGTGACGATCCAGAGGGAATCGCGCGCAGGACAAACCGTCCGCTCGGCGAAATACAACTCATCATCCGGCTGCTTCAGCCGCGCAATGCGGCCCCCCGGCGCCAAGGGAGGTAACCCCATGGGACCGCTCGTCGCGATGGACATCAGCACCTCGGGACTCACGGCCTACCGCGAGACGATGAACGTGATCGCGAGCAACATCGCGAACATGTACTCCACGGTGACGCCGCAGGGGGGCCCATACCAGGCGCAGCAGGCGTTGCTGACCCCTGGTCCGTCGTTCCAGACGACCCTGCAGGCCGCCTTCAACCCCCAGGGGGTAGAGGTCGCGGCCATCGTCCCGCAGGGCACCCCCACACCCCAGTCCGCAGCAAATAACGGGCTGCAGCAGCAGACGAACGTCGACCTCGTGCTGCAGATGAGCCAGCTCATCGCGGCGAGCCGCGCCTACGACGCGAACGCGTCGGCCTTCGCGGTGGAGAAGTCGGTGGAAACGAGGGCGCTGCAACTTGGCCAGAACGCCTGAACCCAGCGCGCCGCCCGTGGGCGGCGCAGATCTCTCCCGCATCCTCTCGTCCGCGACGGGCTTCTGGACGTCGCGTGCGCAGCATGAGCGCAGACGCTACATCACGTGGGGCGTCGCGCTCTTGCTCGTTGTTTCGGTCGCGACCTACTTCCTTGTGCGAAACCCGTATACCCTGGTGTTCTACAATTTGAACGCCGCCGACGCCGGTCAGGTGACCCAGCAGCTCACGTCGCTGAAGATCCCCTATCAGCTGCAGGGGACCAGCATCTACGTGCCGGCCTCGATGGCCGACCAGGCGCGCGTCGACCTGGCGACGCAGGGGCTGCCGGCGCAGGGCAGCGTCGGCTACGGCAGCATGCTGCAGTCGAGCGGGCTCGGCGAGACGAGCCAGCAGTTCAGCCTTGCAACCCTGAACGCCCTGCAGTCCGACCTCTCCACCACGATCGAGTCGATCTCGGGCGTGCAGAAGGCGACGGTCTACATCTACCAGTCGCAGCCCTCGGTCTTCGTGGACCAGTCCACCGCGCAGGCTACCGCCTCGGTCTTCGTCGACCTCCTGCCCGGCGTAAAGCTCTCGCCGCAGCAGGTTCTCGGCATCCAGGAGCTCGTTGCCCACGCCGTCGGCGGGCTCAAGGCCTCGAGCGTCTCGGTTGCCGACCAGAGCGGCAACGCGCTCGCCTCGGCGGGCAGCTCGGATCCCGCGAGCGGTGGCGGCAACTCGCAGATCGGCCTGCAGCAGAGGTTCCAGAACACGCTGGATGGACAGATCACGGCGCTCCTTACCCCGATCGTCGGTCCAGGCAACGTGATCGTCCAGACGAACGCGACCTTGAACCTCACGCAGACGGATTCCCAGTCGACGATCGTGCAGCCGCTCCCTACGGGCCAGGGAGTGCCGGTCTCGAATCACACGATCAAGGAGACCTTCACCGGCACCGGCGCACCGCCGGCGGTCACGGGCTCTTCGTCCTCGGTGCCCACCTACCCGGCCACCACGGGCGGGAACTCCAACATGACCTACACCGACAGCACGATCAACTACGACGTCACGAAGGTGAACCAGACCGTGACATCCCAGCCCTTCACGCTGCAGGGCCTCACGGTCTCGGTCACACTCAACTACCGGGCCTACCACCTGACGGCCGCGAACAGCAAGGCGATCGAGAAGCTGATCTCGACGGCGGTCGGGTACACGAACGCGGCCAAGGCGGCGTCGGACATCACGATCTTCTCCGCGCCGTTCGCGAAGACGCCGGTGCCGAACTTCAGCGGACCGCAGTCCTCGCTGCCGTCGACGCCCGTACTGGCCGGCGGTGCCTTTGGAGCGCTCCTGGTGCTCTTCCTCATCTTCATGCTGCTGCGCAGGCGTAGGAAGCCGGCCGTCCAGGTACAGCGGCTGCAGCCGCCGCCGCCGCTCGCGCAGTCTTCATCGCCGGCAGCGCCCGACCCAGGACGGCAGGCCCTCGACCGGGTGCGCAACCTTGTCGTGGAGGATCCGGAGGAGGCAGCGCAGCTTGTTCGCGGCTGGTTGCGGGAGGATACACCCAACCGGCGGCGCTGATCAGCCAAATTGACACGCTTGCGGTCGAAAAACACACGTCAATGGACGACATCGCCGGAGACGACCCAAAATGGACGTACGCACGTACCGGGAGCGTGCGATAACGATGCTTGGAAGAACTTCATGACGGGAGGTGGGAGCGGTGAAGATCGACGAGGTTTCTGGCGTTCCGGAGCTGCCTCAGATCCGGCAGGGCGACCTGCAGCGACAGGCAGAGCTCCAGCGCCAGAATGTCCAGCCGCCAACCCCTCCCGATCAGGTTGAAATCTCGCAGGCTGCGCGCTTCGCCCAGGACGCGAACCCCGGCGCGCGCGTCCAGAAGCTCAAGCAGGCGCTCGACCGCGGCCTGCACGTGACACCCTCCGAAATCGCCAAGGCGCTCGTCCAAGACGGGACCGTCAAGTGAGCGGGGAGGATGACGTCCGGGATCTCGTCGACCTCTACCTCGAACTCGGCGAGGTGCTGCGGCAGATCCAGGAGGCTGTGATGGCCGCCGATACCGAGAAGCTTGCAGAGCTCGTACCGCGGCAAGAAGAGCTCATGCGCCGTACGACCCGGATCCGGCTGCCGGCAGAGGTATCGCCCGAGCTCGGGCGGGAGCTGCAGGAGGCGGCGGAGGAGGCCGGCCGGCGCAACACCACAAACGCGGTGCTGCTCACGGAGCAGCTTGCACTCATCCAGGAGACGATGAAGGCCATCATCGGCGAGCAGCGGGCGATCGACCGGTTCGCCTAAAGGGGGGACTCTCGTGCCAGGTGCGTTCTTCGGACTCGACATCGCGAACACCGCGCTCTCCGCAGCGCAGGTGCTCATGGATGTCGCGGGCCAGAACATCGCCAACGACGCGACCCCCGGCTACTCGCGACAGGTGGCGGACCCGGCCACGACGACTCCCTACGCGCAGCCCGACATGGGCGGCACGTACACCCCGCAGCTTGGCACCGGCGTCGACATCTCGAATGTGCGCCGCGTGCGCGCATCGTACCTCGATGGGCTCTTCCGCACGACGCAGAGCGACGTCGGCCTGTATAACACCCGTCAAGGCTACCTGACGGCCGCACAGAGCGTGCTCAATGAGCCGGGGCAAAACGGCCTTTCGGCCGCGATGAACCGCTTCTTCTCCGACTTCCAGACGCTCAGCCAGAACCCCCAGAGCAGCGCCGCGCGCACGGTGGTGCAGCAGGATGGGGAGGCGCTCACAGCCCAGATCCAGCAGATCTACCAAGGGCTGCAGAGTGTCGGAGTGCAGGCGCAGACGCAGGCCACGCAGGACGTTGCGGTGGCAAACTCGGACCTGCAGCAGCTCGCGAACCTCAACTCCTCGATCGCGTCGGCGCAGGCCCTCGGCCAGCAGCCGAACGACCTTTTGGACCAGAGGGACAACCTTTTGAACTCGCTCTCGAAGCTGATCCCGATCAGTGTGACGCAGACCGTCACGCTGCCGGGCGGCGCGCCGGCGCCCCAAGGCGTCTACACCGCAAACGCGATCACCCAGGTGAATGTCACGATCCAGGACTCGAGCGGCAACGCGGTCACACTCCTGAGCGGGCAGACGGCCGGCTCCTTGACGCTGACCCCCAGCGCCACTCCGGGCGCCCCGCAGTTCACCCTGACGGCGACGCCTGCTGCCGGCACCACGTACACCGGAAACGGCAACATCGCCCCGACGGGCGGCACGATCGGCGCCGCCTACCAGTTCGTCAACACGGACCTCAATCCAGGCGCCTCCGGCCCGCCGCCCTCCCTGATGTACCAGTTCAACCAGGCCATCACGAGCCTCGCAAGCGCGGTCAACGCGCAGCAGCAGGCCGGCTACCAGGACGCGACCGGAACCTGGGCGGCGGGCCCCCCCTTCTTCACGGCGCAAAACCCCGGCGGCGTGAGCCCCGCTCCGGCGATCTCGGTCTCGAACATCCAGGTGAATCCGCAGATCCAGACGAATGCGAACTACATCGCCGCCTCGGCGCCGCCGGGCGCCGCGGGAGACGGGTCGAACGCGACGGCGATCGCAAACATCGCCCAGCAGCCGAACGGACCACTCTCGCAGTACGCGAGCTTCGTCTCCAACATGGGCAGTCAGGTCGACCTCGCCCAAAACCTCGGCAGCACGGCGCAGTCGCTGCTGAACCAGGTGACGAGCCAGCAGTCCCAGGTGTCGGGCGTCTCGATCAACGAGGAGATGTCGAACCTCGTGCAGGCGCAGGCCATGTACACCGCGGCATCCAAGGTGGCGCAGATCATGGACAGTTCGCTGCAGTCCCTGATCAGCGCGGTCCAGCCGTAATCGTCAAGTTTTACCCAGGGAGTTCCGGCAAGGAGGGAGACCCGTGCGAATCTCGGATATGTCGATGTACCAGAACCTCAGCCAGAATATCGATCAGGCGCAGGCAGCGTATGTGAAGACGCAGCAGGAGGCGAGCTCGGGTCTCGCCATCAACCAGCCGTCGGACAACCCCTCGGGCACCGCGACGGTGCTGAACCTGCAGGCGGCGCTCTCGCAGACGCAGTCCTTCCAAAACAATGCGCAGACGGCGCAGTCGCAGATGCAGTCCGCGGACCAGGCGCTCGGCCAGGTGCAAAGCGTTGTGACGTCCGCGATGTCGCTCGCGGAGCAGGGCGCGAACAACACCCTGACAGCCTCCGAGCTGCAGGCCCTCAGCCAGCAGGCGGGGGGAATCCTCGGGCAGGTGCAGTCGCTCGCGAACACCCAGTATAACGGGCAGTATGTCTTCTCGGGCATCTCGCAGCAGGCGCCGGTTGTGGCGGGCGCCTACAATTCCGCCGCGACCTCGTCCGCCCAGCAGCTGGAGATCGGTTCGGGTGTCACGATCCCCGTCTCGGTCGACGGCAACCAGGCGTTCAACACCGCGGTGCCATCCGGCCAGACGCTGACGAATGGCAGTTCCGCGACGCTTCTTAACGTTTTGAGCAGCCTGCAGACCGACCTCGCGTCCGGCAACACGGCCGCCGTGGAGGCGGACCTCGGGGCGCTGCAGGCCCAGGTGGGCAACCTCTCGAGCGTTCGTGCCGCTCTCGGGGCGGACATGAACCGCGTGCAGGCGGCGATCTCCCAGCTTACGAACGCGAGCGTGACGCTGCAAAAGCAGCAGGGCTCGGTCCAGAACATCGACCTCGCGCAGGTCATCGCGCAGCTCTCGAACCAGCAGATGGCGTACCAGGCGGCCGTCGCGGCCGGCGCGAACCTCAAGCTGCCGACACTTGCGAACTACCTGACCTGAACCTCGGGCAGACAACGAAAGGTCCGTGAGGAGATGCGGATACTCGTCGGGGTGTGCGCGCGGCAGAAGCCGGACATCTTCCGTTTGTTCCTCACGTCGCTGTTCGGCCTGGACACCGAAGGACTCACGGTGGACTACCACTTCATCTTTCACAACTGGGAGGAGGGAAAGGACCTCCTCTCCAGCTTTGCGCAACCGCAGGGCAGCGTCCTGGCCGAGTCCTACCGCAGCGATAATGACTATATCGTCGATGAGATGACACACCGGTGGAACAACGCCCTCGTCGCAGACATGAGCGCCATGAAAAACCGGATCATCGACCATGCGCTGCGCAAGGGGTACGACGGCGTGTTCTTCGTCGACTCCGATCTGCTGCTGTATTCGGAGACGTTGCGCTGGCTCGTCGACAGCGGTAAGGATGTCGTTGCCGAGGTGTTCTGGACCAGATGGACCCCCAATGAGCCGGCGAAGCCGAACGCCTGGGACTACGACCACTATGGAATCCTCGACGGGTCGCTGGACCTGTGGCGGGTGCCGGGTACCTACCGCGTGGCGGGGACAGGTGCCTGCATTCTGCTGCGTCGCGCAGCACTGACCCAGGGCCTGAGCTATGCACTCGTGCCGGGCGTCTCCTGGTGGGGAGAAGACCGGGCGATGCAGCTGCGCGCGGCGGTCCTGGGCATCCCCATCCATCTCGACACCCACTATCCCGCGCACCATCTGTACCGCCAGGAAGAGGTGGCGCACATCGGCGCCTGGTCCGCGCTGCGGCCGAAAGTACGCAAGACCGAAGGCAACCGGATCGCGGCGATGATGGTGCTGGGCGGCGACGCCGTGCGCCACCTCGAGGGGGCGCTGGAGGGGCTCGGGCCGCTGTGCGACGAGGTTGCCGTCTTGTGCGAGGCTGCCGTCGCGGAGCGGGTCCAGCAGATCGCGAGCGTCTTCCCTCGCGTGCGCGTGCGTCCGGTTCCGCCCGCGGCCCAGGGGGCTGGGGAGAAGTCTCTCCGTCATCTCGTCTGGGAATTCGCCGCCGAAACCGAGCCGGATTGGCTGCTCGCGGTGGATCCCGACGAGCGGTTCGAGGACGGCGGGCGCGAGAGGCTGCGCGCCATGCTCGACCAGACGTCCTTCGACATCATCGCGCTGAACAACAACCTAGTCGCCAATCCGCGCAGACGTGCGAACGGCCCCTCGACTGTCCAGCGCTTCGTGCCATACGTCCTGCGCTACTTCCCGCAGTTTCCGTACGCCTTTGCAGAGCCCGGAAAGGAGACGTCACCCTTTCCCGTCAATGTGGGACGGTTCCCCGCCTGCGGCGTCGATCTCTCCGTGACCTGCGTCTCCTAGGGAGCGCCGAAACGCCCCGCGTGGCCGACCGCGGCCACACGGGGCGCTTTCGCGTTGCCCTTCGCCTTCAGCTGCGTCCGCTGAACAGCTGTCCCGATGGGGGGGCCGCGCGTAACTGCTTTGTGGCGCGGGCA
>JAKAPV010000090.1 GCA_021806845.1 Bacillota bacterium
GAGTGCCTGGCAGGCCACCACGAGCTCGATGCCGAGCACCTGCCAGCTCTGGCGGAGCACTTCCCGCAGCTTGAGCGCTCCGATCGACCCCATCGACACGAGGTCCTCCTGGTTGGCGGATGTCGGGATGGAGTCCACCGACGCGGGATGCGACAGCACCTTGTTGTGCGAGACGAGGGCCGCCGCGGTGTACTGCGCGATCATCATACCCGAGGAAGTGCCGCTTGCGTCGGTGAGAAACGGCGGCAGTCCGCTCAGGGCCGGGTTGACCATCCGCTCGATGCGCCGCTCGGAGATGGAGGCCATCTCCGAGAGCCCGATCGCCAGATAGTCGAGCGCCACCGCCAGCGGCTCGCCGTGGAAATTGCCTCCCGACACGACGGACCCGTCGTCCGGAAAGACGAGCGGGTTGTCGGTCGCGCTGTTGATCTCGATCTCGAGCACGCCGCGCACGTGCGTGGCGACCTGGCGCGCCGCGCCGTGCACCTGCGGAATGCAGCGGATCGAGTAGGCGTCCTGCATGCGCAGCTGCCCTGGCGATGTCGTGAGGCGGCTGCCCGCAAGGAGCCTGCGCAGGTGCGCCGCCGTCGCGATGGCGCCTGGGTGCGGGCGCACCGCCACAACCGACTCCGCGTAGGCGTCCGGAATCCCGTGCAGCGCCTGGTGGGTCAGGCCCGCCACGACATCTGCGGTTTCCAGCAGCAGTTCCGCCTCGAGGAGCGCGAGCGTGCCGATGCCCGACATGAGCTGCGTGCCGTTCGTCAGCGCGAGCCCTTCCTTGGCCTGCAGGCGCATCGGGCCGAGCCCGATCGCCGCCTGCGCCTCGGATGCGGGCATCCTTGCGCCGCGCAGTTTCATCTCGCCGAGGCCAAGCAGCGGCAGCGCGAGGTGCGCCAGCGGCGCGAGGTCCCCGCTGGCGCCGACCGATCCCTGGCTGGGGACGATCGGGAGGCAGTCCTCCCGCAGCCATGTGAGCAGCCGTTCCACAAGTTCAATGCGCACGCCCGAATGGCCTTTCGAGAGCGCGTTCGCGCGCAGCAGCAGCATCGCCCGCACGACCTCGTCGGGCAGCGGTTCGCCGACCCCCGCGGCATGATTGGTGAGCAGATTCTCCTGCAGGGTCTGTCTCTCGCTCGGGGGGATCGCGATCCGCGCGAGGTCCCCAAAACCGGTGGTGACGCCGTATACCGTGCGGTTCTCGCGCAGCGCGAGTTCCACGACGGCGCGACTCTCCTTGAGCTGGCGCGCCGCCTGCGCGGAAAGACGGATCGGCTGGGGTCCCTTGGACACGGAGCCGACGTCTTCGATGGTAAGATGATGGCCGTCGATCTCGAGCATGTTCCGCCTCCCGGACTGCCTCGGCGGGTGTGGTCCGGCCGCCGTTGACTTCGTTATACCCACGCCCTCCGCCCGGTGTCCACGCCACTCCTCTAGTCTGCTGGAGAGCCTCCCCTCAAAAAAACCGGAGGGTGCCCCGAAGATTAAGGGCGGAGGTGCAAGACAGATGTTCATGAAGGTCGTTTTCACCCTCCTCGCCGGGCTCGGTCTGACGTACGGCGGGTTCGCGAACAGCGCTTGGCTGCACTCGCATGTTCTCGCGACGCAAGCGTCGACAACCGCTTCGACCGCGACCACCACATCGGGCACCGCGACATCCGGGACGGGAGCCGCACAGTCCGCGACCGCGATCGTCGGTGCGAACGCGTCGGCGCTGCTGCCCATCGAGCTCCAGGTCAGTACTGGCAGCACCCAGACGGCGACCGTACCAGTCGTTGTGACGGCAGTCGGGCAGGGCACCGTGCAGATCGCGCCGCTCTCCCTCACTGCGTGGCAAGGCGCCGGCCTCTCCGCTGACACGGCCCTCACCGTGCCGGTGAGCCCCGCCGCCGGGTTTTCGCTTTCCGACTTGCGCACGGGCATGCACGCGCTCGCGCGCGTCCAGGGTGGCGTCGCGACCTCCCTTGAGGTGCAGATGCGCGGCGGCCCGCATTCCGGGCTGAAGTTCCTGCTGGGAGGCTCCGCGAGCGCCAATTAGCAGCTTGCCTATCGGAGGGCGCCCTGCATCCGGGGCGCCCTCCCTTTGTGCCTTTGACAGACTCTTTGGGCCAACCCTACAATTGAGAGAACTTTCGCAAAGGATGGGTGGCCAGCTTGGAACTGCAGCGACCGCGCGGCACGCAGGATATCCTCCCCGGCGAGAGCCCGAAGTGGCAGCTGGTCGAGGCCGCCGCCCATCGCGTCGCGCAGTCCTTCGGCTACGCGGAGATCCGCACGCCGACCTTTGAACACGTCGAGGTCTTCCGCCACGGCGTCGGTGACGCGACCGACATCGTCGAGAAGGAGATGTACGAGTTCACCGACCACGGCGGCCGCTCCCTCGTGCTTCGCCCGGAGAGCACCGCAGCCGTGGCGCGCGCGCTGTTGCAGTCGCACCTCTTCGCCGAACTGCCGCAGCGCCTCTACTACATGCAGAGCCACTTCCGCTACGAGCGTCCGCAGGCCGGCCGCCTGCGCCAGCACACGCAGTTCGGCATCGAGGTCTACGGCGCCGGGGGCCCGCTCGCGGACGCCGAAGTGATCTCTCTCGCGCACTCCTTCCTCGGGCAGTTCGGTCTGCACAACCTGTCGGTGCGCCTGAACTCGATCGGGGACGCCGAGTGCCGGCCCGCCTACCGCGGGGCGCTCGTGGAGCACCTCGAGGCGCACCGAGAGGAGCTCTGCGCGGACTGCCAGCGCCGCATGACGAAGAACCCGCTGCGCGTCCTCGACTGCAAGAATTCCGGCTGCCAGCGCGTCGTCTCAGGCGCGCCGCGTCCCCTCTCCTATCTCTGCGCGGACTGCAAGGCACACCTCGAAGGTGTCGAGGCGGCGCTCCTCGCGCTTGGCATTCCGTTCGCGCGCGACGGCTCGATCGTCCGCGGCCTCGACTACTACACGCGCACGGTGTTCGAAATCCAGTACGAGAAGCTCGGCGCCCAGGCGACCGTCTGCGGCGGCGGGCGCTACGACGGTCTCATCGAGGCGCTCGGCGGCGCCCCGCTGCCCGGGGTCGGCTTCGGGCTCGGCCTCGAGCGCCTGCTGCTCACGCTGGAAGAGGAAGGACTCCTCCCGCCGCCAGCGCCCTCGATCGACGTGTTCGTCGCCGCCATCGGCGAGGAGCTCGGACCGGAGGCGATGCGCATCGCGCGTCAACTGCGCGAGGCCGGCCTCAGGGTTGAGCAGGAAGTCCTTGGTCGCAGCCTCAAGGCACAGCTGCGCCGCGCGCAGAAGGTAGGTGCCGCGCGGGTCGTGATCCTCGGTCCGCAGGAGCTTCAGCGCGGGGTGGCTGTCGTGCGAGATATGAACTCCTCCCAGCAGGAGGAGGCACCGATCGAGGATCTTGCCGCGCGGCTGGGCGCCGCCGTCCCCCGGGACTGAGGAAAGGGGTCCGCTAGACGATGAAGCGAGAATTTGCGGGATCACTGCGCGCTACCGACGTCGGCCGCCGCGTGCGGCTTTCCGGCTGGGTCCACCGCGTCCGCGACCATGGCGGCGTCATGTTTTTCGACCTTCGCGACCGTTCGGGCCTCTGCCAGATCGTCGTTTCGCCCCAGGACGCGGCCGCGGGCACCGCCGCGCGGCTGCGGCCGGAGTGGGTGATCGCCGTCGAAGGCACCATCCGCATGCGCCAGGAGGGCGCGCGCAACGCGAAGATCGCCACGGGCGACGTCGAACTCTGCGATGTCGCGCTCGAGATCCTGTCAGAATCCGATGTGCCTCCCGTGCTGCCGTCGGCGGCCGAAGCCCCCGACGAGGCGGTACGCCTGCGCTATCGCTTCCTCGACCTGCGGCGCGAGGAGATGCAGCAGAACCTGGCGCTACGCCACCGCGTGCTGCAGGCGTCGCGGCGCCATCTTGACGCCGCCGGCTTCTACGAGCTCGAGACGCCGATGCTGACCCGCTCCACTCCGGAGGGGTCGCGCGACTTCCTCGTGCCGAGCCGCATGCAGCCGGGCTCCTTCTACGCCCTGCCGCAGTCGCCGCAGCTCTTCAAACAGCTCTTCATGGTCGCCGGCTTCGAGCGCTACTTCCAGGTCGTGCGCTGCTTCCGCGACGAGGACCTGCGCGCGGACCGCCAGCCCGAGTTCACGCAGATCTATATCGAGATGTCCTTCGTCGGCGAGGAGGAAGTCCTCGGACTCGCCGAGGGGCTCACGAAGGCGCTCGTCGCGGAGGCGGGGTGGGACCTGCAGCTGCCTTTGCAGCGGCTGACCTACCAGGAGGCGATGGCGCGCTACGGCACCGACAAGCCCGACCTGCGCGTTCCGCTCGAAATTCAGGACCTGGCGAACCAGGCCGGCGCCTTTGACGCTCCGTTCATCCAGACAGCGCTTGCGCAGGGCGGCGTGCTGCGCGCGCTGCGCGCACCCGGCGGAGCCCAGCTCTCGCGCAAGCAGTGGGATGAGCTGGGCCGGGAGATCGAACGCTTCGGCATGAAGAGCGTCCCCTATATCGCTCTCACCCAGGAGGGCCTGCGCGGCTCCCTGGCAAAGGCGGTGCGGCCGGAGGCGCAGGACGCCCTCGTCCAGACGCTTGGCCTGCAAACCGGCGACGCGGCCGTGATCATCGCCGGCGAGGAAGAGCGCGTGAGCCTGGCGCTCGGGGTGCTCCGCCTTTCCTTCGCCGACCAGTTCTCACTGCGGCAGAGCGGCCACCGCTTCCTCTGGGTCACGGACTTCCCCCTGATGGAGTGGAGCGAGGAGGAGGGGCGCGCCGTCTCGCGCCACCACCCGTTCACCCATCCGCACCCCGCCGACGTCGACCGGCTGGAGGCGGAGCCGCTTGCAGTGCGCGCACAGGCCTACGACCTCGTGCTCGACGGCGTCGAGGTCGCAGGCGGCAGCATCCGCATCCACGAGCGGCCCCTGCAGGAGCGCATCTTCCGCCTGCTCGGCCTCTCAGAGCAGGAGACCAAGGACAAGTTCGGCTTTCTCCTCGAGGCCTTCCGCTATGGTGCACCGCCCCACGGCGGCATCGCCTTCGGCTTTGACCGGCTCGTGATGCTGCTCGCCGGTGTCCCGAGCATCCGGGATGTCATCGCGTTCCCGAAGACGGCGAAGGGAAGCGACCTCCTCACCGGAGCGCCGTCGGACGTCGCGCAGGCGCAGCTCGATGAACTGCGCCTGCGCGTGCAGGAGGAAGCGAAACGCTAGCGGATGGCTGTCGGGATGACGAGGTCGACGACCCCGATCACGAAGGCGGCGAGGAGTGCCCCGATCAGCGACACGTGCATGTTCGGAATGACAAACTGCACGAGCCAGATCACGACGGCCGACACCAGGAAGCCAACGATCCCGCGGCCGTAGGTGGAGTTTCTCCTCCCCAGCATCAGTTCGATCAGGTAGCTGACACCGGCGATCACCAGCGCCGCAAGCAGTGCCTCACCGAACGTGAGCCGGCTGAATCCCGGTACCACGTAGCCGATGAGCATCAATACGATGGCTGCGACGATGAATCGCACGACCGTGCCCAAGACGCGCATGCCTAGACACCTCCGACGGTAGTGTCCAGCGCACAGGCCGTATCTATGCGTGCGCGGGAGGATGCAAGAGCGTGCGCCACCTAGTTCAAAACCCTGCCGCTTGCTTGGGCGCATCCCTGCCGCTCGGCGATGGCCTCGCTCGGCGCGCTCATGCTATACTCACGTCGCACGCCCGACCATGTGCGACCTCCATTACGCAGTTTTGAGCCAACACCAAGACTGCGGGAGCTCGGACTCTTGAGACGGGACTGGCAGGCCCCCGAGCGGGGGAGCCGCGATGTCTCGAGGCCGGCACCCACCTGCGAACGCAGGTTCAAAACGCGGCAGGCACGGCATGGTGGGGTTTCGGGGACCTCCGCTTCGGCGGAGGTCCTTCGCTTGCTGAAGGCGAAGACGCGCTGTGGAGGGAAGCAGTTTTGATCGATTTGCGCAGCGACACGGTGACGACGCCGACCGAGGAGATGCGCCGCGCCATGGCGCGGGCCGAGGTCGGGGACGACGTATACGGCGAGGACCCGACGGTGAACCGCCTCGAGGAGGAGGCCGCGGCCTGGCTCGGCAAGGAGGCGGCGCTCTTCGTACCGACCGGCACCATGGGCAACCAGGTGGCGGTGATGACGCACTGCCTGCCCGGGGACGAGGTGTTCGTCGAGGCGCAGTCCCATGTCTACTGGTATGAGAACGGCGGCATCGCTCGCCTTTCGCTTGCACAGCCGCGCCAGATCCCGACGCCGGACGGGCTCCTCACGCCGGATCTCCTGGCGGCGGCGATGCGGCCCGCGAACATCCACTACACCACGGCGCGCCTTTTGTGCGTCGAGAACACCCATAACCGCGCGGGCGGCCGCGTGCAGCGCAAGACCGCTTTCGACGCCCTCGCCGCGTTCGCGCACGGGAAGGGCCTCAAGGTACACCTTGACGGAGCCCGCCTCCCGAACGCCGCTGTCGCCCAGGACATCTCCCTGCGAGAGGCTGCCGAAGGCGCCGATTCCGTGATGTGCTGCCTCTCCAAGGGGCTCTGCGCGCCGGTCGGTTCCGTGCTGGCGGGACCGCGGGAGTACATCGAACGGGCGCGCAAGAACCGCAAGGTGCTGGGCGGCGGCATGCGGCAGGCGGGCATCCTCGCAGCCGCCGGTCTCATCTCCATCCGCTCGATGATGCCGCGGCTTGCGGAAGATCACGCGCTCGCGCAGGCGATCGCGACAGCGCTTGCGCAGTTGCGCGGCGTGTCGTGCGACCCGGCCGCGGTCGAGACGAACATGATCATGGTCGATCTCGACCGGTCGGCCGACCCTGTCGTCGAGGCGCTCTCGCGCGAGGGACTCCTTTGCGGCACCGCGGGGCCCCAGCGGATCCGCCTCGTCACGCACCGCGACGTTGCCGGCATCGCCCCCCAGGACGTTGCGCGCGCGTTCGCGAAGGCGCTCGCGCAATGAGCGCGGCGGCCGCCATCGAACCCGTCTCTCCCGGAACGGCGGCCTTCGACGAATACATCAAGGTGTTCGAGGAGGTCTTTCCCGAAGACGCTGCAGCCGCCCGGGAGTTCCTCTCCCGCTATGCCGCGTATCCGAGCTACCGCGGGCTGATCGCGCGGGTGGAGGGAAGTTGCGTCGGCATGGTTTTCGGCGTCGAAGCCTTCCGCGGCAACTGGTGGGTGGAACGGGTCGTCGAGCAGGTCGGGGAGGATCACCGCGCGCTCCAGGATGCGTTCTGCCTCGTCGACCTCGGCGTGCTCGCCCCCTGGCGCGGCCAAGGCATCGGACAACTCCTGCACGACGCGGCGCTCGCGGCGCAGCCGCACCCGCGCGCCGTGCTGTCTACGCAGGTGGCGAACACGGGCGCCCAGGGCTTCTACCTGCGCAACGGCTGGCGCATCATCCATCCGGGCTTTGTCTTCCTCGAGGGACGAGTGCCGTATTGCGTGCTTGCACGCGATCTGCCCGCCAACGGTGGACTGAGAGCCTGATCGCCGCGCCGACGTCCAGCAGGTGCGTACAGCGCTTGCCGAGTTGAGGGAGGTGCCGGAGTGGCAGTATCGCTGATCGTCTCGGAAAACCTCTATCCGGATGCTCCGTACGCCTACGCCGCGGTCGCCGAAGGTGCGGGGCTCGTCTTCACGGCTGGGGCGTGCCCCCTCGACCCAAGCGGTAAGGTGGTCGCGCCGGGAGACATCCCAGCCCAGATGCGCCAAGCGCTCTCGAATCTTACGGAAGCACTGGGTGCCGCGGGATGCACCATCGGGGACGTGCTGAAGACCACGGTCTATGTGGCCGCGCACTCGCGCGAAGACCTGCTCGCCGCGTGGGCGGAGGTTGCGTCCTGCTTCGGGAAGCATCCGTCACCGAGCACTCTGGTGGGCGTCTCGTTCCTCGGCTACCGCGATCAGTTGGTCGAGATCGAGGCGGTCGCCTTGCGGGACGCCTGAAGCGCTTCCCCTAGCGCCTGGCTCCATTTCGGGCTCCTCTTGTGCGAAGCGTGTCGAGAAGTTTACCGCACAGCGACCCCCAAAAAGTAAATCCCTGGATGCGAAGCAATCCCGTAGGAACAGGTCGCCAAAGGCGCCCTGCAGTACGGGAGGTTGACAGGATGCGGTTCAAGGGGCTCATGGTCGCTGCGCTCGCCGCCACCCTGGTCGCCGCGGGATCGGGCTCTGCCTTCGCGGACGGCCACCACGGCCACTTCGAGGATCTCGGCAACGCACAGTGGGCAGCCAGCGCGATCGATACGCTCACCGCGCAGGGCTTGATCCAGGGCCTTACGCCAACACAGTTCGCGCCACAGCAGCCCGTCACGATCGGGCAGCTCGCAGCCATCCTGCTGCGCTACCAGGGGGGCGCGCAGGCCGGCGCAAGCTTCGGCGCACAGGTATCGCAAGCCCAGCAGGACGGATACCTCTCGGGGCTCGGCGGCAGCGTCGGCAGCAGTGAAGACGCGACGCGAGCCCAAGCGATGACGATGATCATGGATGCCCTCGGCGTCTCCGCGCAGAACGTGCAGATCGGCTCGCTGGGACAGTTCAGCGATGGAAGCGGGGTGCCTTCGTGGGCACGCGGCCCCATGGATCTCGCGGTGGAGGCGGGGATACTCCAAGGCTCGAGCGGCAGCCTCCTCCCCCAGGACCTCGTCACCCGCGCGCAGCTCGCGGTGATCCTGCTGCGCGTCGAGACGGACCTCGGACAGCTGCTCGCGTCCTCGGGCAGCGTCGGCCACGCCGGCAGCGTGGCCGGCACCGTCACCGCGATCGGCAACGGGCAGATCACGGTCGCGGCGAACCCTGCGCTGACCCAGCAGAGCGGTCAGGGCGACGACCAGGGCGAGGACGGCAGCGGCAACCTGCCCGGCGGGACCTACACCGTCTCTCCGTTTGTCAAGGTGGTCATTCCCGGCGAAGGATCCCACGGTTCGCTCTCGCAGGTGCAGGTCGGCGACGTCGTGCGCCTCGTCGTCCACCCGGGCGGCCAGGTGCGCATGATCATCGTGCTGCCGCAGACGGCTCCGGGCACCGGCACCTCGCAGGGCGCGCCGGCGAACCTGTCCGCCACCGAGACGACGAGTGGCATCGCCCTCAGCTGGACGCCGGTCAGCGGCGCGACGTACTACCAGGTGCTCGTCTCCAGCGGCAGCGGGTACGCGCAGGTCGCGAGTTCGAACGGCGGTATGCCGACCGCGTCCGCCACGACCGTCACCGGGCTCGCGGTCGGCGTGAGCTACAGCTTTGAGGTCCAGGCAGTTGCGTCGGGCACCGCCTCAGCACCTTCCTCGCCCTCCGCGGCCGTCGAGTGGGGCGCGAAGTCCGGCACGAGCGCCACCATCACGACCTCGACGTCCGGCGGCGAGGAGTGGCTCTCGATCGCCATCCCCTACGACAAGACCCTGAGTTCCGCAAGCCTGGACGGCTACCTCGGCGACTACACGCTGCTCGACACCTCCACGGGCCAGGCACTCGGCGTCGCGGGCGTCGCGGTGAACGGCAGCACGCTCACTATGACAAGCGGAAGCTACCCCGCCACCTACTTCTCCGCTGCGAATGAGGCCTTCCAGATCACCTCCGCCAAGTCCGTGGTAGCGGATAGCGCCGGCGCGCCGACAACGCCGATCGATGCCACGGGCAGCCTGGGCACTGCCACTGCCCCGACGAACCTCTCCGCAGCCGAAGCGGCAAACGGCATCTCCCTCACCTGGACACCGGTGAGCGGCGCGACGTACTACCAGGTCCTGGCCCTCGCCGCAGGCACCGGGACGTACGCGCCGGTGGCCTCTTCAGCGGGCGGCACCCCGACCGCTGACGTTACGACGGTCACCGGTCTCAGCGCCGGCACGAGCTACAGCTTCGAGGTGGAGGCCGTCGACGCGTCCGGCCAGGCCTCTGCGCCGTCCTCCCCCTCCGCCGCGGTGGAGTGGGGCGCCAAGGCGGCGGCGAGCGCGAGCGTCGCGGTGAACCAGGCGGGCTCCCTTCAGTCCTTCACGATCACCGTCGCCTACGACAAGGCCCTCGTGGCCGCGAGCCTCGACACCTCCCTCAGCGACTACCGCCTGTACGACGCGACGACGGGCCAGTACCTGTCGGCCGCGAGCGTCTCGGTGGTGGGCAACACGCTCGTGATCGAGACGGCCCTCAACCAGGCGATGTCGCTCTCGGGCACCCTGCAGGTCACGACCCAGAAGTCCGTCGTGAATGACAGCGCGGGAGCTCCCACCGCGCCGATCAGCGCGACGGGCACCCTCTAGAAGCCCAGCAC
>JAKAPV010000091.1 GCA_021806845.1 Bacillota bacterium
GATCTGAACTCACCGGAAGCCGCTGAACGGTCCGGCAGACACCACACGGACGGACGCGACCCGAGCCTGCAGGTGCCGGATCATCTTCGGTTCTTCTCCTGCCAGACGGCGTCGATCGCATCGCGAATCTGTTCGTACCGAAGAGCCCACGAGTTCTCTCGGGCAATGGTCTGTCGAGCCGCCGCGGCGGCTTCGTTTTCGTCTTCCCCTGCAATGGCCCGAGCGATGTGTTGGACGAACTCTTCGTGCGAATGTCCGACCTTGACCAACGCCATGCGCTCGGCTTCGGGTATCGCGGTCGAGACGACGGGTTTTCCCGTCGCTAGGTACTCGTACATCTTGATCGGGTTCGTCGCCCGCGTCAGAGGGATGTCGCTGAACGGGATCGTCAGAACATCCATCCGCTTCAGATATGCGGGCAGTTGTTCATAAGGGCGCATGCCGAGGTAGTGGATGCGCGGGTGCTGGATCCGCCGGTGACCCAGCAGCGGTCCAACCAGCACCATCTCATACCGCTCCCCGATGCGCGCGATGAGGTCGCTATCAATCCACGCGCCGAGTGCTCCCACGTAGCCGACGACCGACTGGTTCGGGTCGATGGGCGGCCAGTCCGGGGGGGCCTCCACGGACGAGAGGTCGCTGAATCGCTCGTATTCGCATGCGTTCGGTACCAGGATCACGTTCCGGTGCTGATCACGCATTTTGCGGAAGAGCGCGTCCGAGGTGGCTGTCACGAGATTGACGCGCGGCACGATCTGCCACTCTGCGGGCGCAAATTGCGGGAAATCGTCGAGGCAGTCGTAAATCGAGATGTCTGGGCGAATGCGATCAATCCAGTTGGACGTCTCCGCCCAGCTCATCCAGAGCACCACGGGCCGACTGCGCGGCAAGTGGTCGATGTGGCCCGCCGAATGCACGACGAAGAGGTTCGGGCGAACTTCCTGCGGAGGCGCTGGTCGTTCCCAACGGTTCAAGTAGTAGACCCGGTGTCCGTCGGCTGCAAACTGGTCCATCAGGTGCTGGGGCCGCTGCTTCATGTAGTCGTAGTCGATCGTCGGCGGATAGATGACGGTGTATTTGCCGGGCGACACTTGGGCGAACGGGATCGGCAAGGCTGACGAGACCCGGGAAGTGCGTGCGTGGTGTAGCGGTGGCGGATAGAATCGCTGCGGTTTTATGAGGTCGGACGGCATGCGGCGGTCTCCTTTCGGGCCTTGGAAGCGACTGCTCAGTAACCATAACTACGTGACGGTAACGGTGGTTGTGCATCCCAAGGCTCCCATGCTTACGCGGCAGGGCTCCAAAACAGCGATCACCCCGCGTACGGTCAACCTTCGCGCCGATGCATTGTCGGCGGGGTCGTACGCGGGGGGAGGCTCACGGCGTGCAGCAGGAAGCGGTCCGGCTGCACGCACCTCTTTGGTGGATCATCATCAGATGTGCCTGCGGTTCGTGCGCTACCGCACCTTCACGGACTGCCGCGTCGCGCCGGAAGCGGGCGAGAAAGCGCGGTCGCGTCGGGTATTTCTGGTGGCCTATGGCGCCACTTCACCGGTTTGCAGGGACGCGTACCACGCACGCCCTTTCGGGAGTTCCTCCAGGCGATAGATGTGGTAGGCCGGGCAGTGGGTGTCAAGAAAGATCGGAATGCCGAGCACCGCCGCGCGAAGCTGCAGCGCCCGGTCTTCACCGAACCAGTTGACCGACCATACCGGAGAGTAGCTGAGCCCCTGTCGAATGGCACTGGTGCGGATGAGTGTACACGCACCCGCCCCTCCGACGCGATATTCCCCTGGCCTCCGCCACAACCGGAGCGACCCCGGAGCGTGCTCGTACTCGTTGAAGTCCCATGCGTTGGGTAACTCCGGCCCGTCGGGTCGCCAGCGGGTCCAGAAGACCTCGGCGATGACATCTTTCCCGGACACGCTCAATTGCCGCAGGGTGTAGGGCCGGAGCAGGAGATCGCTGTCCACCATGAACACCGCATCGGCCTCTTGCTTCAGCCCTTGCTGCAGGATGGCGTTGCGCATGTGCGTTACCTCACGGACAAGATCCGGGGTCCAGTGGTGGGTGTCGGCATCCGTGAGGTAGCGGTTTTGACTGCGATAGGACATCACGGAAACGTTCGCCGGGCGCTGCGAATACTCTGCCAGGATGCTCTTTCCGGCTTCCCAATTGTGAAAAATGAAGAAGTACTGAACCTCCATGTCTTCGGTGTCCAAGCCAAATAGCGACAAAAGGAAGGCGCGAAAGATTTCGGGATGTTGTCTCGCGCAAACCCCGACAAGTACCTTCAACTGTACCCCTCCACCCCTGTCGCGAAGTTTCAGGTCTACCATCGACCGCACTTGAAGCGTTGCGAGTGCGGTACCTTGTAGACGCCCTGAAGGACAGTTTCTCCGGATCCCGTCCCCTCGACATACATATGGCGCCTCAACGGAATGTGCGAGTCGTCATGTGCCGGGATCGTGCGGCCCGCTGCGTAGGTTGAGTTTCGCACTTTTCGGGTTACCGACAGGGTGTAGCAGGGAAGGAGCTTAATGGGTGTAGTTCCCAGCGCCCCCATGTGCTAGTCGATCGTTCTTGAAGCCCGCACCACGGCGCCAGCGCGCGTCGGCGTGATCATGAAGACCGCCGTCTTCTTCCCGACGAAGGCCCAAAGCCAGAAGCGCCGGCCCGACTCGTCGAAGACCGGCCAGCCCGTCTCGTCGGCATGCACGTAATGCTCCGTACGGTTGTAGGCCACGATCTCCGCATAGAGCGGGCGCAGCAGCAGGAGCACCCTGCCCAGGACACCCACCGGAGTGCCAGGGCTCACCTTGAGCCCCTGCATCCCCAGCAGCAGCGCGATCCTGTGCAGCGGCCGCCCCAGAATGAACTTCTCCACCAGAAGCAGTGCGATGAAGCCGACGGAGAACATCCCCTTCGGGATCACCAGCGCCGGCGGTGGAGCCGTGATAATCGCCGGCGCATCCGCGCACCGACACGTCCGCGCATAGCGGTGGCGCCGGTGCACCCGGCGCACCAGCCGTACCTGCCAGTCGATCTCTTCGGCTTCCTCGGCGCTGCCCATGTCCTCATAGGGCAGACCGCACCTGGGACAGGACCGCTTGCCCTCAGGAACCTCCCGCTCCCAAACCTCCGACGGCAGATCCGGATGCAAGCGCCGCCCGTGTCCGCGCTCCCCCGGCTACTGCCCTCCCTTCCGCTCGCCAGAGGTCTCTCTCTGCTCGGGACTCGCCACCCGATAATCTGCGGCGGGCGATGCTGTGGGCGAGGTCTCCTCGTCCACAGCCGTCGCCCGCTCGCTCTTGTCTTCAGCGTCACCGTCAGAGCCGCCACCTTGGCGCGCAGCCCGTCTCGTTCCGCTTGAACCTTCGCCAGACGCCGCTCAAGCGCCATCGCTCGCTCGCTCGACGGCCCTGTCCGCCCGCCGCCGCTCCTTCTCGAACAGCAGATGAAACAGCTCTGCCTCGCGCTCGTGGCTGCACCCGGCGTGCTCTTCCACGACCCGAGCGTACTGCAGATATACGACAGAATTCAGTGCCCCGTCTAACGAGGTTCACCGAATGTGTACCCCCATATCCTCGCTGCTAATCGCCTGGTCTTCGCCCGTTTCTGGGGTAAACACATTCCCTACCTACCCGCACCCCCTTTCCCAGCGCGGGTTCCGCGACAGCGAAACCATCTCTTCTCTCTACCGGACTCGACGATCGGGAACGTTATGCCACCTCACCCCCACCTGGAAAGTCCATGCGGTCGAACCCGCATCGCGGTCGGCACATAAGCTGGTTGGCGGAGGCGGATGCCTTGCGCACCTCAGTGATCTTGCCCGTTCGCGATGGGATCGACCACACCCGCCGTTTCCTCGAAAGCGTGCGGCGCTGTACGACTGACACGGATCTCGAGGTCCTGATTGTCGACGATGGATCAGGTCCCAAAGCCCGCGGTTACCTCGACGAAACCGGCTTCGTGGCCGTCCGCAACCCGGAAAGCCGCGGCTTCCCTTGCGCCGTCAACCAAGGCGTCTCGGCAAGCCACGGAGACCTACTCGTGATCTGCAACAACGATATCGTCTGCACTCCGGACTGGCTCGAACTGCTGACGGCCTGCGTTCTGCACGATCCGCTGGCCGGGGCGGTCGGCCCGCTCTCAAACAACATCTCGGACTGGCGCCAACGTGTGGAGCCGGGGTATGCGAACCTCGGCTCGCTCGACGCCTTCGCTCGTCATTGGACATTGGCCCACTCGGGCGACTACCGGCGGACGACGCGGCTCGGGATGGGTGTGCTGGCCATACCCCGCCGTGTGTGGGACGAAGTGGGGCCGCTCGACGAGCAGTTCGCCCCGGGAAACTTCGAGGACGACGACTATTCCCTCCGACTAATGCTGGCCGGTTACCGTCTCTACATCGCGGGCGACTGCTACGTGCACCACACCCGCGGCAATGTCTTTCGAGCGGACGACCCCGGATTCGCTGTGCTCCTCGGGCGGAACGGAGACCTATTCCGCCGCAACTGGCGGCTGTCGCCGGGCGCGACGCTCTACGCCGACGTGGACACACGCGATCTCCTGCCGCCGGAAGTCCGTCGGCTACTGCACCTCGGATGCGGGGCGGGGGCGCTCGGGGTTACCCTGGAGGCTGGTGGCACCGAGGTGGTCGGCGAAGAGCCCGAGGAGGTAATGGCGCGTGTGGCCCGCAGCTGCTTGTCCGCGATCGTCCAACTCGAAGATCTGCCCTGCCTTCCGGCGCGGTCCTTCGACGCGGCGATCCTGACGCATGCGCTTGAGCGCTGCCCACAACCGGAACAGCTACTTCTGGACGTGCGTTCCCTGCTCCGGCCGGGTGCTACGTTGATCGTGGAAGTCGACAACGTGGCCACCCTGCGCGTGCTGCTCGACATCCTGCGGCTGGATTGGATTCGCGATGGCAACGCGGCCCACAGGGCCGATACCCGCCACTTCTTTACCATCTCGAGTTTGGGCCGCCTGCTCGAAGGACTTGGATTCCAGATCCAGGGAGCGCGCGCAAGACCGATCGCCACTAACGAAGACGGCGACCGCGTCGTGGAGGCGCTCGCGGGCGTCGTAGCGGCGTTCGGCGGTGATGCGGAAATCTTTGCGGAGAGGATCCGCCACGAAAGCTACATTGTCTCCGCCCTCTACCCTGGCGAGCGGTAGGTGTCCGGGTCGTTAGGATCGTACGGTTCCGTGACATAGGCGAGGATGAGTGCTTCCTCCGGTCCGGTGCTTCGCAGCGCGTGCCAGACGCCAGCAGGGACGGGCAGCCAAGCCGGCGCTTCTGCCGAGAGGGTCCGTCGGCGCTCGTCTCCCGCGAGCCGCAGCGTGACCAACGCCTCACCATGCAGGCAGAGGAACCACTCGTCCTTCCGAAGGTGTAGGTGTCCACCTCGCACGGCGCCCTGCCGAATGCCGCAGAGGTACGCGAGACCCGGTATGGCGGCCGGCAGGATTGTCGCGCTCAGAAGTTCATATAGGTGGCCGCGCGCGTCAGCGTGGACCTTCAGAGGAATCAACGGCGCGTCGAGTGGATGCTCCGGCATAAGCGCGACACTCCTTCCTCGGGGGACTGAAAGCGACGGCCTAGCAGCCGATCGAGGCGGCCCCCATCGAGCGAGCTGTCCCGTGGCCGCTCGACACCATCCCGGGATCCCGGCGGTGATGGACGCACCGCTTCCGGCGTAAAGCCATAGGCGCCGGCAGCCAGACGTGCGAGGTCGAGCGGACTCAAGGCGGGGTGCGACGCCGCGTGGAAAGTGCCGGATCGCCCTAGCCGCAGGAGGTCCAAAAGAACCCGAGCGAGTTCGTCGACCGCGATCGGCGTGTATCGACGCTCCGCCGAGGCCGTGGCCGTCCCGGTCCGCAGGCTCTGCAGGATATGGTCGAGGAGCCTTTGGCCGTAGAACGTCGAACGCACCACAGCCCCCCCGCAGGCGATGACGTGCCGCTCCGCCATCGCCTTGGTCTTCCCGTACTCGTTAAGCGGATGCGGAAGCGCCTCCTCGCGGTAATCGCCTTCTCGCCCGTCGAAGACAAAATCTGTCGAGACGAAAACGAGCGGGATGACGAGCTCCCGTGCGAGCAGGGAGAGCCGCCTAGTGGCCTCGCTGTTCGCCATGTGCGCCAAGAACGGCTGATGCTCGCAGCGGCCAAGGTCGGTCCAGGCAGCGCAGTGAACGATCGCAGCAGGACGTACAGCCGCCACGCTGCGGGCGAGCGCCGCCGGCTGCAGTAGGTCTCCCGTCAGATGGTCGTGCGGGCGCACCGGCGGTTGGCTACGGTGGACAAGCGCCAAGGTTGCGAGGCCGCGCTGTGCGGCTTCTGATATCACTTCGGAGCCGAGTTGCCCGCTCGCTCCGGTCACGAGGATCACCCGCCTCACCGTCGATCCACTTCTCGGCGCAGGAACTCGAGCGTCGCCTGAAGCCCCGAGCGCAGATCCCATCTCGGCGACCAACCAAGTAGGGAGCGCGCGAGGCTGTTGTCCGCCACGAGGCGTTGGATCTCACTGTGGGGATGCGGGTGCGGAACGTGAGTGACCAAGCCGTCCTGTCCGGCGATCTGGCGAGCGAGGTCGCGGATCGCCACCTCTCGTCCGCTGCCCGCGTGCAGGATCATGCCGGTGGCCCGCGGCTCGAGCGCCGCGCGGACGATGAAGCGGGCGCAGTCCTCGACGTAAAGGAGGTCTCGCGTCTGGGTGCCGTCGCCGAAGAGGCGCAAGGACTCACCGGAGAGCAGCGCGCGCAGGAAGACGGAAACAACTCCCCCCTCCTGGTCCGCCCTCTGGTAGGGGCCGTAGGTGTTGAAGGGACGAAGGACGCAGGTGTCCAGGCCGTAAGCGCGGGCATAGGCGAGTGTCCAATGTTCCGAGTTGAGCTTGGAGGCGGCATACGGCGAGGCGGGCGCTGTGGCGTCGGTCTCGCGCAGGGCGCGACCCGGCGGAGCGGGTGCGTAGACCATGCAGCTGCTGACGAGGACGAACCGCGAACGGGCTCTGCGGCAGCGTTCAAGCAGTTGGACCGTCGCCTCCTCGTTCTCGCGCAGGTGGCAGAGGGGGTTTTGCAGGCTCTCATGCACATTGATCCGAGCGGCCAAGTGGATGCAGACGTCGGGCAGGGTGGCGAAGGCCCGACCGAGGTCGTCGGGGTCCGCGACGTCTCCTTCGACGACAGCCAAAGCTGGTCGGTTTACGAGCCCCTGCAGATTGTGCGGACTGCCGGTGGAGAAGTTGTCGAGGACCATCACTTCGTGTCCCTCGGCGAGCAGGAGGGCAGTCACCCAGCGCCCGATGAAACCGGCGCCGCCCGTCACGACGACTCGCATTGGAGCGCCCCCCTCAGCCACTCGATCGTGCGCTCGAGCCCTTCCTCGAACGGCGTCGCTGCCTGCCATCCGAGCATCTCGCGGGCGCACCGGACGTCGGCGCGGAGTGCAGGAAGATCGCCCGGACGCGCCGGCACGTGCATCACCGGTGATGAGGACCCCGTCAGCTGAAGGACGGTCTGGGCTAGCTCAAGGATGCCGACCTCGCGACCTGAACCGATGTTGATCGTACGCCCCACGAGGGCCTCGCGGCGCTCGATCGCCCGCACGTACGCCCCCACCGCGTCTCCGACCCATTGGAAGTCTCGCGTCTGCTTGCCGTCGCCATGGATTACGAGAGGCTCTCCTCGAAGCGCCCGACCGATAAAGGCGGGAATCACCGCCGCATACGCGTCCGTGTTCTGATTGGGACCGAACGTATTGAAATTGCGCAGCACGACTACGGGGTAGCCGTGCCATTCATACAACGCATGCAGATGCTTCTCCGCAGCCAGCTTCGTCGCCGCGTAGACGCTGCACGGATTGAGGGGATGATCCTCATCGATGGGCCGGTACATGGCCTTCCCGTACACCTCCGGCGATGAGGCGTAGATCAGGGTGGGACGGCCTCGAGAGCGGAGCAGCGCTTGGCCCAGACCTATCGTCCCGAGCTCGTTCTCTCGGATGTAGAGATCCGGTTCGACCATAGATTCGTCGATTGACACACGAGCGGCGAGGTGGACGACGACATCGACTTGCCATTGATCGATGGCTTCACAGCTCAAGTCACGGAAATCGGCACGGATGAACGTGAAACGGTCGTTGCCGGCCAGCCCTTCGACAGGGTTAGGAGATAGAAAGGTGCGGGATAGGTTATCAACACCGACCACTGTCTCCACACTGTCATGCTTAAGGAGCGCATAGACTAGGTGCAGCCCGTAAAGACCGGCGGCCCCAGTGACCAACACGCGGATACCCATGAATGCTCCTCCTCGCCACTGAAAGAAGGCGGCCGGGATGTCCCGGCCGCGCCCGCCGTTAGACGTGGGACTGGAAGTAGATGCTCAGGGACGTCGTCAGAGTGGCTGTCAACGACGCGTACTGGATCTGGACGTACTTCGTGAATCGACCGGGGACAAAGAAGAACTGAGCCGTAGGCGCGATCGTCTGCTGGGTTACGGACGGGTCGATGGTAAAGAGAACGCTGTCGGCGCTGAGGAAGAGAGCGGCGATCGCACTGTTCGTCGCTCCGGTGTTTCGGACCGTGTACGTGACGTCGGAGTACTGGAGTACGTTGCGCGTGTCGGCCACCTGAAGCGTCGCTCCGCCGGTGTCCGCCACGTCCACCTCCGAGTCGACCGTCGCTCGGGCTCCGAGTTCCATCAACAAGCTTGCGGCGGTGGAGTTCGACACCTGAGTCAACAGGCTCGCAGCGGTGGAGTTCGACACCTGAGTCAGGAAGCTCGCCGCGGTCAAGTTGGAGGCCTGGACAACGAGGCTTGCCGCGGTCAGGTTCGACACCTGGGTCAGCAGGCTCGCGGCTGTGGAGTTGGATACCTGGCTGAGTAGGCTCGCTGCGGTTGGCTGTGAGACCTGGGCTAAGAGCTGACTGGGCGTTTCCGAGAAGACCTTGAAGTTCGGCAACCGATGCCACCTCCTTTCGGGAATACACTATGTCAACTCAATTTCAGCCGTGCCTTCACATCCATCGCGGGCACGATGCCGTGGTTGGTCATAGGCTATGTCGACACGTGCATGGAGGAGGACCGCCATGTCGGAGCCGCGCGCCGCGTCTAATCGTCAAGGGACGCCATCCCATGGGAGCGACACACCGGCCACAGCCTGGACAATGCGCTCGGCTGGGGCTCCGGGATGGCACATACTTCTACACGCGCGTGAACGTCTGATCGGAGATCTGTCGCAGGTGGACGCGAAACTCACTGACCTGTCTCCCGCTGTCGGCCGGGTGTTCATCCCAGTGCGCCACCAGTTCGGTACGGACGCCGAGTCCATGCATGAGCAGTCCTGGGAACCACGCCTCGTGCGCAGAGCAGTGGACCCTTCGTTCACAACGGTGGCGGAGCCGGAGGATGTCGCATGCCCGACGATCGGCATCGTCAGCGCGCGCTTTGCGGGCGCCGGCGGCCGCGCAGAGCTGTTGCAGGACGTGAGGGGACCGGTCGGACTGGGGCGCGCGGTGGCAATGCGACGTCTAGGACGCCATAGGGCCGCGCTGGCGGAATGCCGACGGTTGCTGCGGCGCGCCGATTGGGCGAGCGTCACGGCTGCCCGCGCCGCTCGCGAAGTCTACGAGAATTGCGCCGCACTGTCTGACCCGCTCACCGCCCAGAACGACCTCGAGCGGGCACTGCGTCACCATGGGGCATTTCGCGAACTGCGGTTCCGCTACGCCGTGCTCTTGGCGCGTCGCGGACTCCATGCTCAGGCGACAGTCGAACTGGAGCAGGTGCGCCTGGCGGAGGAGACGCCATGGTACTACCAGGAATCGCCCCATGACTGGTCCCTTGCGGCAGAACTGGCTCTCGCCGTTGAGGAAGAAACAAGAGGCGACCTGGGCGCGGCCCTGCAGCGGCTGCTGTCGCTGCTTCGCGACCATCGGACCCGCCAGCAGGTCCTGCCGCAGGTCGCCCGTGTGCTGGGTCACCTTCCTCGGCAAGGGGATATCCTGCGCAAACGGGCGCGCGACTGGCCACCAGCGGATGTGTGGCTGGCGGCGCGGGAGCTAATA
>JAKAPV010000092.1 GCA_021806845.1 Bacillota bacterium
CACGTACGGCGGGAACCAGGCCGCGGGCGGCGGCGGTGGCCAGGGCGGCGATGGCGGCAACGCCGCGGACGGCCTGCAGGCCCCGGGCGGCGGAGGTGGGGATGGCGGCCTGACCTGCGGCTACACGGACGCCGGCATCTCGCAGCCTGTGTACGGTTGCAGCCTTCCGGGCGGCGCGCCGGGCAAGTCCGGCGTCAAGGCGCTCAAGTCCCTCGGGGCGGCGGGCGGCATCGGCGGTCAGGGCGGCGACGGCGGCGGGGCACAGGGCGGGGCGATCTACGAGGCGGCCGCAGCCAGCGCGCAGGCGAGCGGGCTCGTCTTCGGCGGCCAGTCCGGCGGCAGCTCGCAGGCCAACCTCGCAACCGGCGGCGCGGGCGGCCAAGGCGGCCAGGGGGGCTACTCGAAGTGCTACGTCACCACAAACCCGGACGGATCGGAAGGCTTCATCTGCACGACCGCGACCTACAGCGCGAAGCGGACATACTCGGGCGGCAGCGGCGACGCGGGCGACGGCACAGGAGCCCAGAGCTTCCAGACCGGCCAGCAGAACGCACAGCTCGAGATCACGACGAACTCGCTCCCCGGCGGCGTGGCTGGAGGGTGGTATACGGCGCAGCTCCAGGCGACGGACGGTGTCGGGCCCTATCAGTGGTCGGTGCAGGGGAACCTGCCGCAGGGCCTTTCGCTGGACCCCACCTACGGCATCATCTCCTCCACCGGCACCACCGTCGCGGGCATGTACTTCTTCACCGTGACGGTGACGGACAGCGAAACGCCGGCGGAGACGGCGAGCATCGGCCTATCAATCGACGTCGTTTCCGCGAATGCCGCGAACCTGACGAGCGGATCGGTCGTCACCGGTTCGAGCGACGCCACGAGCAATTCGGCGAACGGAAGCGTGACGGCGGGAGGCCAAAGCTCCGATACGCCGGACACCTCCGCGACCGCCTCGGGCGGCACGGGAACCGTGGCCGTGACCGACTACAGCGTGGACCCCGTGGGCGCGCCGACGTTCCAATCGGCGGGACAATACTTCGACATCGCCGTCTCGGCGCCGTCGCAGGGTGGCTTCCAGAGCGTGACGGCAACCGAATGCGGCGTCTCGGCCGGCGACACGGTCGAGTGGTCCCCGGACGGGACGACTTGGGAGGCTGTGTACCCGCAGTCCTATGACGCCCAGTCCGGCTGCGTCACCCTCGGTCCGTTCGATGCGAGTTCCACCCCGACTCTGGCGCAGCTTACAGGCACCGTGTTCGCGGTGGCCTCCCCCACGGTGGCAGTCTCGGCCGGCGACATGCTTTCCTTCTCTCCTGCGGCGATCGCCCCGCAGGGCTCGCTGAACCCTGGCGACACGGCGGTGACCTACGTCACGGCCCAAGACGCCCAAGGAGCGGCCATCCCCGACGCCACGATCTACCTCTCGATCCCCGCCGGCACGCTCGGCAGCGCCGTCGCGGAGGGCGTCCCGCTCACCGCGGCCCCGCAGGCATTCACCGCGGATGGCCAAGGACAGATCGCGGTGACCTACGTTGCCTCGAAGAACCCGCCCTCAAGCGGGACCGACAGCATCGTCGCACAAAGTGATATCAGCGCTACGCCTGCGGTCCAGGCCAGCGCCAGCTACGATTTCGCACCGCCCGTTCAGGTGCCGGCCTCCGTCACCCTGACGGCGTCGCCGACGCAGGTTCCCGTCAACGGGACGGCCACCCTCACCGGCTACGTCTACGACCAAAGCGGCAACCCCATCCAAAACGCGTATGTCGATCTGTCGGCGTCATCCGGACTTCTCAGCGCCTATCAGGTAACGACGCTCGGCGATGGCTCCTACAGCGCGACATGGACGCCGCCACTCAGCGGGGGCGGCGCGACGATCTCCGTCTCCGTCGAAGGTGCGGCGTCATCGGTAACGGCCCGGCTGACTGTGACGTCGCCGGCCGTCTCCACAAGCTCGCCCGCTCCCTCGGGAGGCGGTGCCCATACGGTCGGCAGCGCGGGCGGTCTCCTTGCAACCGCAGACGGGAAGTTCTCGATGCAAGTGGCCCCAAACGCACTGAGCCCTGGCCAGACACTCTCCGTGCAGGAGTCTCCCATGCCGGGCACGGGGCTCCCCTCCGGGATGGCGGGGGCGAGCGGAATCTTCACCATCACCGGAGGCAGTCTCGCGAAGCCCGGGACCGCGACCATCAGCTATGATGCCTCGTCGCTTGGCGAACTGCCTGCAGATCGCCTGTCGGCGTACGTGCGGGGGCAGGACGGCATCTGGACGTTCCTACCGACGTCCGTCGACGCTGCAGCCGGGACGGTCTCGGTCTACCTCTACGGGCCAACCACGCTGACTCTCCTGCTGTCGACCGCGAGATTCAGCGATATGCCGTCCGCCTCGTGGGCGACCTCCTACGTCGACCGCCTGCTGGCCGTCGGTGTCGTCGAGGGACTGCCGGGCGGGACTTTCCAACCGGGCGCGACCCTGACACGCGCGCAATTCGTCAAGATGCTCGTACTGGCGCTCGGAGTACGGCCGGCAACGTCTGGCCAGACGGCGTTCGAGGATGTCCCGTCACAGGCCTGGTTTGCGCCGTTTGTCTCGGCCGCGATGCACATGGGGATCGTGACGGGGGTCACCGCGACCCAGTTCGGCCCTGATGCCCCGATCTCGCGTGAGGAGATGGCCGTCCTGCTCGCGCGCGCCTTCGACCTGCACGGCTCGCAGTCACCGACCTTTGCGGATAAGGGCAGCATCGGACCTTGGGCTCTTCCAGGTGTCGAGGCGGTCGTTGGGGCGGGCATCATGACCGGCCTTCCTGGGGGACGGTTTGCACCGAGGGCCGATGCGACACGCGCGCAGGCCGCCAAAGTGATCGCCGCCGCGATCGAGCGTCTGGCCCCGTAGCTAGGCAACAACAAAGCGGCGGACGGGGTGCTTCCGCCGTGCGCCAGTCGTAGCCGTATTCGTTCACGCCGAGGAAGATCTTGCGCGCCGGCACGCCGGAGTTCAGGGGGTGCTGCACGGAGTTGACGACCCAGGCGTGCGGGGGCACGGGGACGGGGGGCTGCTGTCGTCATGGTGGTCGTACGTCATGAGGAAGAGCTGGAAACAGCCACATACACGCAACGTGGCTCTGGGCGGGCTTTTCAGGACATGTGGTGCCCGCGTCTCAGCAGCCTCTGACACGTGGGCGCAAGGGAACGGACAGGGATTTCTCCTGCACCTTGGATCTGGACCACAAGCGCGAACCACCGTGTGGGTAGGAAGGTACATGCCGAATGAGAGATGCCGCCCAGTAGTTGCTGGGCGCCGCACGGCGCGTGGCGCTTAAGATCAGGGGGCGGCCCCCGATAGATTTCGCGCACTGAGTCCACCTAGCATGCAAATGGGTGCATCCTCGAGTGCACAGCGGTGCAAAGGGAGTGCGTTTCTGCGGCTTCATCACCGACAGGACGTGCCGCGCCCGGCTCGGGACCCTGATCCGTCGGGGAGGTACATAGATGAATCAGAGGCAGGCCTTCATCATTGTTGGAGCACTCGCGATCGTAGCCCTAACGGCCGGCTGCGGTGGAGGCGGGGCCGCAAACGCAGGATCGTCCGCCAAGAAGACCGGTTCGTCCGCCTCCGCTGCCCCTAGCAGCGCACCCGCCTGGTCGGGTAGCGGCGTATGGGGCAATCTCATCAAACTAAACAACTTCTCGCTCGTGACCAACATCACCGTCGGAGATGGCACGAGCGGCGGAACCGAGACCACGACCATCCAGGAGGATTACTTCAGCCCGACCAACTACAAGATGGTCATCAATACGCACTCCGGAAGTCCGCCTGTGACGCTCACCTTTGCTGGCGGCCATTACTACTTCGATTCGGGTACTCAGACGTTCGCCCTCGGGACCAATCTGCAGGGAATGGCCGACGTATACGTGTCCATGGGAGCCAGCGCGTGGCAGGACATCTACGACAGTTCGACCGCCGCGTATACGGGATCCTGCACCCAGGCAGGAAGAGCAGGAAACGCCTACCACCTCTCTGCGACGGTGCCCATCGGCGCAGTCAGCGGGACGATCAGCGGCAACGCCTGCCTCGACAAGGCCACCGGCGCCCCTCTGTACTCGGACCTCAAGTGGAACATGTCCACCGGCAGCGGGAAGTCCACCTCCTTTGACGACCGCCTGACGGTGCTCGGCATCGGAAACGTGTCGGTCATCCCCGCACCGGCAGGTGCGGTGCCCTTCAACCAGTAGGTCTGGTCTCGGACCGGCTGTGCCATCCGCACAGGGGACAGCCTGAAAGGCAGTGGGGAGACCCGGCCCCCCCTCGCAGCAGGTACTGTGGGGTGCCTCCTGAGGGCCGAGCCTGGCCACTCTCGTGGCATCGGGCGTCACGAATCCGGCTGCGGGCCAGTACTCCCTGGCGGTTTCGACCTCCTCGGACAACCAGGCAGTCCAAGCGACCAACACCGTCGCGGCGTCCGCCAGCGACAGCGGCGGGCGGGTTCCTGTGCGGCCACCTGAAGATCGCGGTGCCGGGGCATGGCGTCGAAGACATGCAGGAACTAAGGGAACTCGTGTGCGACAGCCGTCCGCGCGACCTTCAGCCTTACCATGCATGCCGAGCCAGTCGTCGGCCCACTCTGCGTGGGTTACCATCTGTAGTAGGAGATGGTAGGACGGACCAATTGGGAAGCGAATAAGGGCCGCATCGAGAAGCCTCGCTTCCTTACGACGCATCGGAAAAGAGCGGAGCCCGGCCGTGTGGCCGGGCTCCGCCGCAGGTGCCCCGGTGTCGGAGGGCTACTTCGCGGTCCCCTTCTTCACGTGGGGCGTCTTCGTCGCGCGACCACCCGCCGGACGGTGATGGCGCCCGCTGCGCGTCCCGATCGGGCGGTGGGTCATCGGCTTGTGCGCCTTGGGCCGGATCCCTCCGGGCCGCTTCTTCGCGGCGGCGGTCGACGCCTTGCGGGCCGCCCCCTGGTTCACCCCCACGTCACCGACTGGAATGAGCGCCGTTTCGACGAGAAGGTCTATCCCTTCCTGATCGTCGACGCGCTGGTTGCCGTGAGCGTGGAGCCCAGCGAAGGACTGTTCTGTGCGAGCCATTAAAAGTGAAGTCCGCCATCAGGAGCACCGACGGCTGTGCACCCGAGACTTGTCCCCAAGGCACCTTGAGCGATGGTGTAAACCGCTGCTTCGCCCGGCACGGCGAGGAATTCCCGAAAATGTAACGAAAGAACGTGCGTATCGCGTGAGTGGCGAATGGGCCGCACAAGCGGAGGCGTTTTCCTGGGCGATGTCGCTGGCAAGGATCTTCCAGGGGCTCACCCTGATGGACATCGGCGAACTGGATGTCGCGGAACAGTCGCTGCGAGATGCGGGAGAGATGGCAACGCGCACCGGCCACCAATTGAACGTGCTGACCTGCCAGGGCGATGGCCATCCTGACCGCCCGCAGAGGCAGAATCTCGGAGGCCGCCCGCCCATTCCTGCAGTTCACGCCGCTCACAGACCGCGCGAATCTCGCCGAGATCGACGTCTACCACTGGGTGAGGGAAGCGGCAGAGGTCCTCGTGCAGGCCAACGAAACCGCCGCAGCACAGGACCTCGTGGATCGCATCATGCGCCTGTTGGCGTCCTCGGACCTCAATCGCCACGGACCACATGGCGCCGCTCTTCGGGTCACCGCGCTCCTCGCGGCGCGAAGCGGTGATGCGCAGCGTGCGGAGGAAGCCTTTCGGCAGGCGGCCATCATGCATGCGCTGTCGAACGAGGACCTGGAGCATGGACGGACACTCCTGGCCTACGGTTCAAGGATGCGCCGCGTCTGCCGAGCCAAGGAGGCACGCAGCGTGCTCAGGCAGGCCGAGGAGATCTTCGAACACTGCGGCAGCGGCTACTGGCAGCGCAAGGCAGAAGCCGAGTACACACTGGCCAAAGGACGGCGCCGAAAGGCGGAACACGGACATCTCAGCCGCCTAACCCCCCAGGAGCACCGTGTGACGGAACTGGTCACTCAGGGCTTCACCAACCGCCAGATTGCTGCGGTTCTCCTGATCAGCCCGAAGACCGTGGAGACGCATCTTCGCCACGTCTATGACAAGATGCAGACCGGTTCCCGCGAGGAGCTGAAGCTGGCCTTCATGGCGAGGGTGAACGGATCCCGCACCCTGCCACCCGACGATGGAACGGAGTCGACGAACTCCGGCTGAGGCAACCGCCTCCAGATGGTGCCGACCGGTCCACAAAAGATGAGTGTGCGGCCCCTCTTCTTCTTACGAGTGGTTCTGAGCCCCTCCTGGACGACCAGCGTTGTTCGGCCTGCAGCCGGCAGAAGAAGGTGGTGGGTGGGCGTGGCAACTAGGCTACTCGAACGAAAGGCCGAACGGCGCGCCATTACTGGTGCGTTGCAGCACGTGGCTCGTTCGGATGCCGGTACCACGCTGGTGCTGCGCGGCGAACCGGGGCTGGGCAAGACACGTCTCCTGCGGACGGCTGCGCAGGAGGCTGACGATCGTTTCACCGTGGTGCAGGTGAGCGGCCACGAGATGGAACAGGCGTATCCTTTTGCAGTGGTCCACCAGATTCTCGAGTCCCTTCTGCGCACCGCAGGATCCCTGGCGAAGGATTTGGCCGATACGCCCGAGTCGCTGCGGCTCCTGCTGAACACGTCGGTTCAGAGCGGGGCAGCAGGCGACAGCCCATCGAGCGCACCCGCCCGCTTCAGCCTCCTGCATTCCCTCTACTGGCTCCTGGCGAGCCTCGCGGAGCAGCGACCTCTCCTGCTGTGCGTGGACGATCTGCACTGGAGCGATCCGGACTCGCTCGAGGCGATCCGGTTCCTGGCCTGGCGTCTGCAGAAGATACCGATCGCGCTGTTCGCCGGGCTGAGGCCCTGGCCTCCTCCCGCGGGCGAGCTCGCCATGCGGCTGCACGAAGGCGGCAAAGCGGAACTCCTGGACCTCCAGCCACTCAGCGTGCAGGGCACGGCCACAGTGCTGCAGTTCGCCAGCGGCGAGATGCCCGATGCGGGGCGCGTCGCCAAGGTCCACGCGCTGACCCGAGGGAACCCGTTGCTCCTCGAGCAGCTCGGTCGCATCCTTCAGTCAGGCGGCGCGCTGCCGGAGGAGGAGGAGCACGGCGCCGACGCCATCCCCGGGTCCTCCGTCATCCTGGCTCGGCTCTCCGGACTCCCCCCGGACAGCCTCAAGTTTCTGCGGGCCGCGAGCGTCCTCGGGGTCGAGTGCCGCCCGGACGTGGCGATGGGCATCGCGGGGATCGATCCGAATGCGGTGTCACTCGTCCTCTCGCCGACGCACAGCCTGGGGCTATATACGGTGCGCCAGGATGGCCTCGGCGCGTTCGTGCACCCCATGGTACGCCGGGCTCTCTACGATGGCCTTGAGCTGGCCGAGCGCGAGGAGCTGCACATGCGGGCCGCCGGCCTGCTGCAGGCGCGCGGGGCAAGCGCGGCCGAGGTGGCCCCCCATCTTGCCAGGGCGGCAGAGCCGGGCGATCTGGAGGCGATCCGGGTGCTGCGCCGTGCCGCCGCCGACGCATGGGCGGTCGCGGCGTACGACTCCGCCGCGGTCCACCTGCAGCACGCGGCAAGGATCAGTACAGCGGGTGAGGGCAGGGCATCTGTGCTCCACGAGCTCGGACGGGCATTCCAACGGGCAGGATCGCACAGACGGGCAATTGCCTCGTTCGAGGCGGCCGCGAGCGAGGCGTGTCCATCCGAGCTTCTCGGCCGGATCCATCAATCATGGGGACTCTCGCTGACACTCATGGGCGATGTGTCTGCGGCCATCGGGCAATTCGACGAGGCCATTGCTGCCACCGCCGTATCGGACCCGGGCTTCGCAGCGGCTTCGGCGGCGGCGCGGACAGTACTCGAGGTGACGATCAACGCGGGCACGGCCGTGCGGTCAGGGCTGGAGGCCAGGCGCCTTGCGGAGGCGAGCGGCGATCCCGATGCCATGGCAAAGGCATGGGCGGCGTGGGCACACGCAGCAATTCTGCTCGGTGACCAAAGGATGACGTGGCGCGTCGCGCTGGAAGGCGTCCCACCGATCTCCGATAGTGCGCCCGACGAGATCGAGCATCTGTGGGGTTGGTGCCCGAGGATCCAATTCGGCATGATCGACATGCGGACGGAGCGATACGAACACGCGGCGGCGGTGATGAAGTCCCAGCGGGAGCAGGCCGAGGCCGTGCACAACGTGGCCGCACGGATCTGGGCGACGACCTTCCTCGTTGAGACCGAGTGGCGGCGCGGCCGGCTGCACGATGCGTATCGCTTGTGCGGCCACAGCGCGGCGTACCCGGACGATATCCCCTGGGCCACCGCTCAGGCGCATACCGTCCACGGCTACGTGCTGATGGAGATGGGCGACCTCGACGGCGCCGAGGCCTGTTTCGATCATGCCGAGGACCACGGGCGCAGAGCGGGGTTCGGAGGGGTGCAACGGATATGCGCATGGGGCCGCGCAACCCTCGCGGCGCGCCGGGGCGCGATGGACGTCGCATCGGATACCTTCCAGTTGATGCTCGCGACCACCGGACAGATGCACCTCTTCGCGCTCGACTTCTTTCACTGCGGTCGCGAGGCGGCGGAGATCTTCGTCCTCACCGGCAGATTCGCGGAGGCCCGCCGGGTGATCCGCGCGATGCTTCAGGAGGCGCCGGCATCGGAAAGTCCGGGGTTCCGAGCCGCGGTGCTGCGTTGCCGCGGCCTGCTCGAGGCCAGGCAGGGACACGATCAGCTCGCGGAGCGCACTATGTTGGCTGCGCTCGCACTGCATGCGAAGTCGGACGAGATGGTGGAGCGCGGCCGCACGCTGCTCGCCTATGGTGCGCTGCTGCGCCGCATGGGAGAGCACAAGCGCTCCCGCGCCCTGCTCGCCGAGGCGGTGGACGCCTTCGAGCCCGCAGGCAGCACGTACTGGCTGCACATCGCGCAGACCGAGCGCCGCTCCGCCGGCGGTCGCAGGCGATCCAGCGCAGGCGATGGGTACCTCGGGCTCCTCACGCCGCAGGAATACCGCATCGTGGACCTTGTGGCGCTGGGTCTCACCAACCGTCAGATCGCCTATCAGCTGGTGATCAGTCCCAAGACCCTTGAGACCCACCTGCGGCATGTCTACGACAAGCTGGAGGCGTCATCGCGTGAGGAATTGAAGGCTATGCACCTGCAGCGTGCGCTGCACTCAGTCCCTGGGATCGGCCGCGGCGCGCCCGATCCCAGGGACTGAGGCGCCCGACATCGGGAGCGCGGCCCAGGGAGAGCAGGAAGTTCGTCGCCCGCTCGTCCTGAGGTTGCCGTGTGCATCGAGATTCACCTCGGCTGGACATCGACTTGACCGGGTGGGGACCACCGGCGATCAGCGGCATCCTCAACTAGGCAAGGCAGCGCGGACAGCAGGTGCTCCACACCGCATCCATGCCTGCGCAGAGTCTGCATGTCGCCGCCGAAGGCCCCGTCGTCTCTCCGGCTAAGGCGCCAGACGCGCGATCGCTGCTGCGATCGCCTTGGCGGCCTGGGCGCGGGTAACATAGCCCTGCGGCACGAATCGCCCACCGGGGAGTCCGCTCATGAGGCCGGCCTGGACGGCAGCCTCAACGCCCGTGAGAGCCCACGACCCGATCTTGCCTCCATCGACGAACGTCAACTGCTGGGATCCTTTGAGGCCGAACGCCCGCGCGAGAAGCACTGCCATCTCCTCGCGGGTGATCCGGGCGCCAGGTGAGAACTCGGTCGCGCTGACTCCCTTCGCGATTCCCGCCTGCAGTGCCGTCGCGACGTACGGTGCGAACCAGACCCGCGACGAGACATCTGCGAAGGGCGTCACGCCGGAGCCGGCCGGCGTGATCCCCAGGGCCAGCACGAGCATCTTGACGAACTGCGCCCGCGTCAGGGTCGCGCCTGGCTGGAATTGGCCGCCGGGAAGTCCCGCGACGACGCCGTCGGCGAGCAACTGATCGATGTAGCTGCTCGCCCAGTAGCCGGATGGCACGTCGAGGAGCTTGGTGGTCGCAAGTAGCACGACAGATCGG
>JAKAPV010000093.1 GCA_021806845.1 Bacillota bacterium
GCGTCAGGTACGCGCCGCGCACGCCAGCGCGCATCCCGATCGTAACGGTACCAACCGCGAGCATCAGCGAGAGTTCGCTCGAGAGCGTGCCGTTGACCCACGGGCGGTGCAAGCGGCCGTGCAGGAAGTCGTCTTCGCGCATGCCGTCGTAGTAGTCGAGCGCTGCCAGATTTTCATACGAAAGCACGCCGATGCTGGACCGGACGATGGACCTGAGCCCGAGTTCGGCGGCGAAGTCGCCGATGTCGCGGATGAGCGCCGCCATGCGCGCCTCGTCTGGTGCCCGGGGCAGCCCTTCCCAGACAGCGCGCTGGCAGGTCGTCGAGAGCAGGCAAGTGCGTAAGCATTCAAAGACGAGTTCGTCATAGACGGGGAGTACACCCAGCGCGCGGGCGCGCTCGTGCTCGTTCCAAAAGCGCTGCATGAGGGTTCTGACGCCCTCGTCCAGCAACAGGTCCACGCGCGGGTTCAGGTCGCTTTCGGTCAGCGCGGCCAGCCAGGGGTCGAAGAAGACAGCGCGCGCCAGTAGCTGCTGCAGATCTTCCGTGATGTCCGGCAGGCTGATGGCGATGCTGCACTCCTCCTCCGCTGCATCATTCTCTGTTTGGTCGACCATGTCCTACCCAAATTTGCCGGCAGGACAAGGGAGCCAAGAGCCGAAGAACGGGAACGGAACAAACCCGGGGGGACACCATGCGCGCAGGGCTCAAGCAACTGTTTGCGGTCTTTCTGCTCCTCGGCACCTTCGCCTTGCAGCCTGCGCCCGTCGCCGAAGCGGCAACCGGCCTTCCGAGCGTCAAGGGCAGCGGATACGAGCTCATGGACGCCTCGACGGGCCAGGTTTTGCTTGCGCACAATGCCGATGAGCGCTTGGCTCCTGCCTCCCTGACCAAGATCATGACCGCCCTGTTGACTGTCATGCACGGAGATCTTTCACGCACCGTCACGGTCTCACCGACCGCCTACGGCGTCCAAGGGAGTTCCGCGTATCTGCAGCCCGGGCAGAAGCTGACGATCCGCGATCTCCTCTACGGCCTCCTGCTCGTGTCGGGAAATGACGCCGCGGTGGAGCTGGCGATCGCGCAAGCGGGATCCGTCCCGCGCTTCGTCGCCGAGATGAACGCGGAGGCGGGGAACCTCGGGGCGACGGGGACGAAGTTCCTCAACCCGGACGGGCTCTACGAGGCGGGTCACCTCACTACGGCGCACGACCTCGCGCTCTTCACCCGGGCCGCCCTCGCCTATCCTGCGTTCCGCCAGATCGACGGGGCGAAGACCTTCATGTTTCCCGGCGGCCCGAAGCCGTATTTGATGTACAACCAGAACACTCTGCTCTGGAACTACCCCGGCACGATCGGCGGCAAGATCGGCTACACCATCCAGGCCAAGCAGTCGATCATCACGATCGCAAGCCGAAACGGCGTCACGCTGATCGCCGTCGTGATGCACTCGGACTTCTACCACATGTGGACGGACCCGCAGAATCTGCTGAACTGGGGTTTCGCGCACTTTCGGCCGGTCGCGCTCGTCCAGCGCGGAGATGCGTTCGGTCAGGCGGGCCACGGCGCCAAAGCGGTGGCGAGCGCCGGGTACTCATGGCTCGTCGGCCCCGGCCAGCCCCTGCCGCAGATCCAGGCGAAGCTACGCTGGCCGCCTGCCTGGCGCAGGGGACAGCCCGTCGGCCAGGTCCGAATCTCCCTGCCGCACAGCGATCTGGCGGCGATCCCGCTGATCGCGTCGGTGCCGTCGCCGCCGCCGCCCCAAGCCCATAGCCGGCTGCTGGTGCCCGCCGTCGCCACTGTCGTCATCGTAGGCTTCGTGGGACTCGTCTGGCGCCGCCGGCGCCGGCGGCGGCGCGTTCGCTACCGCTTCCGTCCCCGCCGCCGCTGACCGGACATCTGTCTAGCGCGGGAACGCAGGCCGCCATCCGGTCATCGGCGCAAACGGTTGGAGGCATGCGGCACGGGCTCAGCGCAGACCCAGGCAGGAGGCCGTCCCTCCCGGCCAGGAATGTTTGCCCAGGCCGCTACTTGCAGTACACACTGCCGTAACGGCGGCGCAGCCTTTTCGGAGCGGGCGTCTGCTCGACCACCCCTCGACGCCGCCTGGAAAACGGAGATCCAGAGTGTAGCCCGTCACAGTTCCACGACCTACTCTTCGCGCGGCTCTACGTGGCCAGCGAGCAGCGGCTGCTGTGGAGTGTCCTGGGGGGTGTCGCGCCGTCCCCATGGCCAGAACGCGAGGCGGCCCAGCAGCGCGATGCTGCCGGGAACGAGCAGAGTGCGCACGACCCAGGTATCGAGCAGGATGGCGGACGTCATACCGATGGCCAGCGTCTGCATGATCTCGAGCGGGCTCGAAATCAGGCCGACGAAGACGACGACCATGATGATGCCGGCGCCTGTGATCATCGCCCCCGTACTGGTCAGGCCTGAAGCGGCGGCCTCGGCGCTCGCCAGGCCCTCGCGCCACTTCTCCTGCACGCGGTGCAGCAGGAAGACCTCGTAGTCCATCGATAGGCCGAACAGCAGTACGAAGATAAGTGGGGTGATGCTGCTGTCCGGCGCGAGCGCCTCGAGCCCAAAGCCGCCGCGCTGCACCGTGAGCACCAGGATGCCTGCCGTCGCGAGCGCAACGAGTCCGTCGAAGACGACGCCAAGCAGGGACTGCAGGAGGGAGCCTGTCGCAAGCAGGAGGATCAGGAAGGCGATCAGGGCGACGCCGCCGATGATCCACGGAAGGCGTGCAGCGGTCAGACGGTTGAAGCCGTCCAGGAGCGCCGTCGCTCCGCCGACGCCGTTGCGGGTGCCGGATGGCAGCCAGCCGGCGAGATCCTTCTGCAGTGTGTGCACCAGTTGCACGGTCGCCGGAGCATCCGCCCCCGTCGCCGGTGTGACATAGACGATGACGACATGGGGGTGGTCTTTTGCGTTGACGAAGCTCGCCAGCCCCTGTGTGAGCCCTGCGGGAGCGAGTGCCGGGCGTGCGATCGCCTGCGCGAGCTGCGGCGGCGTAAGGCCGAGTCCGGTGGCGGACCCGACCGAATGCACGTCGGGCAATGCTGCCGCCTTGGAAACGACGCGGGCGACGGCCTGCCAGGTCGCGGGATCCGTGGCACCAGTCGGAAGGCGCATCGCGAGGACGACAGGGAAGATCGCCCCCGCGCCGAGCGAGTGCATCTGCATATCCGCCGCCTTGCGCAGAGGGTCGGTGCGCGGCAGAAGCGTCGCGAGGTTTGCGGGGGTGCGGATCGTGAGCTGCAAACCGAAGATCGCCGGCGCCCCCAAGAGCAGGACGCCGATGAGCATTGCCCGGGCGGGGTGACGGCCGACACTGCGCGCAATCGCGGGCCAGATGCGCCCGAGCCGCCTGAAACTCGGCAGTCTGCCCCAGTCGATGCGGCGCCCGAAGAGCCGCAAGAGCGCGGGAAGCAGCGTGTGTGTGGTGAGCAGTACAGCGGCCACGGCGACGCCGCCGCCGAGGGCGACCCCGCGCCAGTACGGGTTGCCGCCGATGACAAGGGTCGCCACAGCCAGCGCGACGGCGATGCCGGAGTAGAGGACAGAGCGCCCTGCGGTGCGCATCGCTTCACCGAGGGCTCGGTCTGCGTCGCCGTCCGCCCGGAGTTCCTGGCGGAAGCGGGAACTGATGAAGAGGGCGTAGTCGACGCCGACGCCGAGGGCCAGCAAGCTGACGATGTCCGTGAGGTATGAGGAGAGCACCACGTAGTCCTCGAGCACGTCGATCACGCCCAGCGCGAGGATGGACCCGACCACCGCTACGATGAGCGGCAACGCGGCGGAGGCGACCGAGCCGAACACGAGCAGCAGCAGGAGCAGGACGAGCGGCAGGGCGATCGGCAGGCTCGCCGCCAGGGTTGACTTCAGGTCGTGGAGCACCCCCTGTCCGACGGCGGTCTCTTCAACGCTGCGCACCCGGGCGTGGGCGCGCGCCGCGGCGCTGCGCACCCTCGCCGCCTGCGCGAAGGAATATGGCTGCACCGGGACGAGCAGCGTCTGTCCCGCCGCCACGCGCCGGACGTCCTTGCCGGAGATGCCGGCCGCAGCCGCGAACGACCGCACCTGCGAGAGATCCGGTCCCTCGATCAGCAGGCTCGGAATGCCCCGGCCCCTGAGGTGCGCGAGCTGCGTGTCAGCCCACACGGCACTGCTCTGCGGGTCCTCGAAACCGCTGCCGGAAAGGTTGTGGGTCACGTTGTTTGCCATCGGAAGGCTGACGAACAGCAGCACAGCCCAAGCGGCGAGAACCAGGTACCGCCACCGTCCGCAGAAGCGAGCCCATCGCGCGAGCATCGGGGTCCTCCTTTCATGGTCCGAAGAAAGTTGCGGGCCAGCGGAATAGAGCGCGAGAGCGTCGGCTGGTGCGACGCATCCGGCTGGGGCCCTTGCAGGGCAGGTCAGCCGAAACCTCGAACAGGCACCACATGGTGACGGAGCGCGCTTTTGCCAAGCCATATCACTCGCACACTTGATACAATAGCAGATACAGAACTTGAAACATAGTGTCTCAAAGGTGGTGCACATGACTTGAAGGAGAACGACCAAGGTCCGACGGGACTGGCCCATCGGGGGCGCAGGCTGTCTGATAAGGAGACGGAACGGCGGATGCTGCAGGCGGCGGTCGCCATGGTGAACCGCACGGGACTCACGGTGAGCCTCGATCACATCAGCCTGGAGGAGGTCATCCGCGATGCGGACGTGTCACGCAGCGCAGTCTATCGGCGTTGGCCGTACAAGGACCTCTTCCTGAGCGATCTCGTCAAGGAGCTGGCGAAGGACGCGACGCCGACCATCGTGGACGACGAGACCGAGCTTCTGCGGCGGGTCGTCTCGGAACATCAGGATTGGCTCGACACGCCCGAACTTCGGCGCCGCCTCGTGATGGAACTGTTCCGCCATCTGTCGCTTCTGGATTTCGAGACGGTCTACGGGTCTGCGCGCTGGCGTACCTACATCGCGCTGCAGGCGACCTGCATGAGCCTCGCGGACGGCGAACTGCGCGATCAGGTGCAAAGTGCGATCGCCAGATCGGAAGAGGAGCGGGTCCACCGCATCGCGCGAGCCTGGGGCCAGCTGGCGGCTCTCTTCGGATACCGCCTGCGTGAAGAGGCGGGGGCAACCTTCGAGACCCTTGCCACGCTGCTCAGCGCGACGACGCGCGGTCTCGTCCTCCTGGCCCTCTCCACGCCCGCCATCGCGTCGCACCGCGCCGAGGCAGGCCCCCTTGGTGGGGAGACCCGGGATGAGTGGTCCCTGCCCGCCATCGGCATCGCGAGCATCGCCTCCGCGTTCTTGGAACCCGATCCCGCGGTCGTCTGGGACGCGGAGCGGGTGGCGAGCGTACGCGCGGAACTCGGGAGGTGGGAGGCCCCCCAGCCCTAGGGGATGTCGGTGAGGCGCACCGCACAGGTGGTGGGGATCAGCGTACCGACCGCCTTCTACTGGCGGCACAAGATCCTCACCGCATTGCGCAATCTGCCTAAGCCCACCTTGACGGGCATCGTCGAGGCGGACGAGACCTTCTTCCTGGAGTCGCAGAAGGGGTCTCGCCATCTCGGACACCCTGCACGGTCTTCGGGTGGAACAGGTGCGCTCCGAGGCATCAGTCACCACCAGGTCTGCGTACTCGTCGCGTGCGACAGGTCGGCGTCTACCGTCTCCGAGGTCGTCGGGCGCGGCGCGTAAAGGCACAGCAGATCGCTACGGCATTGAACGGCGTCCTCCACGACTGCGTACTGTGCAGCGATGCAGCGGCTGGCTACCGCAAGCACGCGAGCACGAAGAAGATCCCGCTCCAGGTGCTGAAGCCACACGGGGCGCGAAGAACGGTCTCTACCACCTCAACAACGTCAACGCCTACCACAGCCGTTTGAAGCGCTGGACTCGCCCCTTCAACGGTGTCAGCACCAAGTACCTGCCGAACTACCTTCGGTGGTGGCGAACCGTCTTCTGGATCACAGCCACTTGCCCACGGTGTTCACCACAACGAAAAGTCTACTTTAGCCATAAAAACATCAATTAATGGAAGGAGGAATCGGTGTGCGACGTATCCTATACGCAATACTTTCTATATCACTTCTTATTGCCGGATGCGGCCCATCAAATTCGAGCAAGCCACCCTCAACGGGTTATACGCCGACTCCAAGAGCATCGGATATTAAAACGGTCTATTTGGATATCGGGCTCCCCAAGGAAATCTCTTTACGTGTTGACCCAACATCTGCAAAGGGCGAGGTTATTGTCACCAAGGTGATGAGCTGGCTTCATGCAGCCAAACGCTCAGGCTCCACGGTAATCAACGAATCGTGGTCCGCGCAGCAAGACGAAAATACTCTCACCATCGTATTACGGAACGGCAAGGCGCTAACCATTGCCAGCGACCTCAGTACCAACGACTCATTCATGTATGTGCCCTCATCGACGGAGATACTGGTGGGCTCGTCTGGTCTGTCGCAGTTAGAGCCGTATTATGACCCATCGTTGGCCAAGTGGCTTTGGTCAGGATGGCGGCAGGATCTCACGCCACATCCTGCTGTGGGGATGCTTATTTCCCGTCACCAGGCGATCTTTTACGCCACTAACGTTGCGCTTTGGATAAGCAAGTCCAATCCGACTGTGGTACAGGCGACGATGGAAACTGCAAAGGCCGCAGGCAACGAGATTGGGCGAGACGTGGTAAGCCTGATCATGAGCGATCAGACGATGGTGTGGCTCGTCTTGTTTCAAGGTCCGTATGCTGCATGCGCGATTCCTGGTTGCAAAACACTGCCCCACGAGATCTATTGGGTGGCCGTGGACGCGAAGACAGGACAGGTTTACAGTGATGGCATCGTTACGCAAGTCCCGCCAGAAGCCGAAAGGGAGTGGAATGCGGGGCCCCCCTAGCCGCTAACGACGACGTAAGGGATAACGCTAGTGCCTGCCCGTCGTTTGTGCAGATCGCCCATGAGAAGCGGTACTCAATGTAGGCGAGGTGGTCCTGGGAGACCGTGGCGACCCGCTGTGACACCTTCAGCCCGTTTCCCTTGCTCATGTCTCTCCTCAGGCGTCCACATTGAGGATCATGTCTCTGAGGTGCTGTAAAGGTGGTTAAGGCGATCTCCGGCGCAACGTAGCTTCCGTTTTCGGGTTCCAGCTCACCCGTAGTGGTGGGCCCCGGAGATGAGAACCGACCGGCTCCCCCGGGGGCGTACGGGCGCTCGGAAACAGTCGTACAGCGGCCCAGCCATGCGCTGCAGGCGGAGCCGCTGTCGTAATTAGGTGTCATGGAAGCCCAGTCTCTCGTCTGCAGTGGGCTTTGGTACCTGCGGCCGATCCACGCATCGGCCCTGCGGAGGTCCTCCTTGCCGCTTGGCTTACAGCATAGAGGCGAACGTTTGCGAGACGACGTGGCTCGTTGCTGTGATGCGGAACGGCTTCCGCGCGGACCCCCCCGGAATGCCGTTGCTCGCGTCCTCAAAGCTTGCACGGCACACGGAGGCGCCTACCCGGTGCACCCTGCGCATAGGCTTCTCCCAGCACAAAAGGGGAGAGGTCATGCTTCAGGTGGATGCTCACCAGCTGCCGGTGCCGGAGTTGGCCGCGCAGCTCTCCAGTGACGCGGGCCGGGGACTCTCGGAGCGTGAGGCCAAGCGGCGCCTCGAGCAGTACGGTCTGAACGAACTTCCGAAGCCGAAGCGGCGAAGTTTTCTGCGCGTCTTCTTCGAGCAGTTCCGCGACTTCATGGTACTCGTCCTGATCGGCGCCACTGCCGTGTCGCTCGTTCTTGGCGAACTGGGCGACGCCATCACCATCATCCTGATCGTCATCGTCAACGCCGTTCTGGGCGCGCTGCAGGCGTCCCCCGAGGAGCGCTCGCTCGAGGCACTCAAGGAGATGTCGGCGCCCACGGCGCGCGTCCGCCGCGACGGTGAGGAGCGGCGGATCCCGGCGGCGGACGTGGTACCAGGGGACGTGCTCCTGCTCGAGGCCGGCGACAAGCCGGCCGCGGATGCGCGCCTCCTGCAGGCGACCGAACTCGGCGTCGAGGAAGCCCTGCTAACGGGGGAATCGGTGCCCGTTATGAAGTCCGCCGACTGGGTCGGCGACGGGCGCGAGCCGATCGGCGAACGCAAGAACATGGTCTTCGCCGGCACGACGATCGTGCGGGGCCGAGCGACCGGGCTCGTGACCGCAACCGGCAGCGGCACTGCGATGGGCGGGATCGCGCGCCTTCTGACCGAGCAGGCGACCGAGTCCACACCGCTCCAGCAGCGCCTCGAGGGCCTCGGCAAGACGCTCGTCTGGGCCTGCCTCGCCATCGCCGGCGTCGTCGTCGTTGCCGGGGTGCTACGCGGAGAGAGCCTCTTCCACATGTTCCTCGCCGGGGTCAGCCTCGCCGTTGCAGCGATTCCCGAGGGGTTGCCGGCGATCGTCACAATCGCGCTCGCCGTAGGAGTGCAGCGCATGCTGCGCAGGCGGGCGCTGGTGCGCCGCCTGCCGGCTGTCGAGACACTCGGGTCTGCGACCTGCATCTGCTCTGACAAGACGGGCACCACAGTTTATCATCAGTGTTGACATTAGTAGCGCAGGGAGAAAGCGGACAATACCTTTTGAGACGATCCGCCGGCTCAACTACGAGTATGGTATGACCTTAAGGGAAATCGCCAGACGATACGGCGTAAGTTGGGAGACCGTTCGCCGTGCCTTCCGGGCCAGCGGGGTACCTCCGCTGCGAAGACAAGATCTCCAACGAGGGGCGCGCGCCCTTGCATTTCCGAGCATCCACACCATGCAGGAAGCTGGGATGTCCACAAAAGCGATCGCGAAGGCGCTGAGGACAAGCCCTCAGCGGGTAGTTCGGATTATCGCTGAGAATACAGTGCACACCGGTGGCAACAGCGACTCCTTGCTTTAAAAGCGAACGCGCAACCCCGCTCGCAGCGATGCTCGAATTTCGCTGCTTGGCTCACTCTTTCAATCTGGCGGCGCAAGGGGTGAGGCTCGTAGGGAAGGTCACTTCTCGTGGGGGTGAAATGATGCCACTAACGATGACCCAATCGACCGCACCAAAGATATTATCGCCATTGATCTTGGGATAGCTTCCAACAGGCTGACTGCGTTGGCGTGGTTGCACACAAGAGCCACAACCTACTTCTGGAGTGTGTTTGGCCTACGCTTGTACGTTCTCCTTAGCCTTTATGCTGAGGGGGATCTTTTGTGCGCTTGCGTCATACACGCGCATTCATGGCCACCTTGTTGTCCCTTACAGTGGGTGCGGAGCACCATTGTGGAGTAAGGAATTGGGTCAGGGGCGAGTTAACATAACTCCCAATATTTTAGCAAGGTATTGGGTTAATAGACAAAGAACTCCTCTCCCCGGCCTACCAACCTTGCAAGTCTCCGTAGGCCGGGGAGAGGAGCCATCATCAAGGTACCCAGCCTTGGCAGCGATGACAAGAGCGTTATCGATCTGATCATGCGCGAGGTCCAGGACATCACGCGGGGATGGGCTCAGGGCGAGATCGAGCAGGTGGCCGAGCGGGACATGGATGGGATGGAGCAGTCGGTGCAGTTTTTGCTGCGCCTGCTGGGAGGAGCGGTCATGGGGACACTTGCCGAGGCGAGCGTGGCGCGTCACAGAGCGACCCGACCGCATTGCCCGCGCTGCGGGCGGGCAATGCGCCTCGTCGAGCAGCGGCGCGGGCGGGAGATGCGTGGCCTGGTCGGTGACTTCATCTATGGTCGCCCTTACTACCAATGCCGCGCATGCGGCGGCGGACTCGCGCCGGACGACGAGCGGCTGGGTGTCGGCAGCGTCGGCTACACGCCCGCTCTCAGCCGCGTGGCGGCGATGACGGTGACGGAGGTCCCTTTCGAGCGGGCAGCGTGGAACCTGTCCGAGACGTTGGGCGCGACGTTCGCCGAGGCTGAGATCTATCGCGTTGTCGAGGCCCTCGGCGTGGTGGCCGAAGCCGAGATCCAGGTGGACATGGCCGTACCTGAGGCGAACCCCGCGACCCCTACCGGGGACA
>JAKAPV010000094.1 GCA_021806845.1 Bacillota bacterium
GAAGGTGGCCGTCCCAGAGACACCCTGCACCGACGCGCTGACCTGAAGCGCACCGGCCCCACCGCTCGCCATGATCTGTACACTGGCGATCCCGTTCTGCCCGGTCAGCACCGTATCTGTCTGTCCGCTGGCGCCGGCGAAGGTGACGCTCGGGCCGCTCGCGGGTGCCGTGAAGACCACCGATGCGCCGGGGACCAGGTTCCCCCCCTGGTCCAGCACCGTCACCTCAAGATCCTGCGAGAACCACTTGCCCAGCACCTGGATCTGCCCGTCGCCGCCCGTGGCCGTCAAAGATGACGCCTGTCCCGCGGTGTTCGTGAGGCTGAAAGCGGCGTTGTTCGCGCCCTGGGCGGACGCCGTGACCTGGTAGGACCCTGCGATGCCGTTCGCCGTGAGGACGGGCGACGTCGCCTGTCCGTTGCTGTCCGTCTGCACCGTGGCACTGGCCGAACCGCCTTGGAAGGTCGCGCCCGCACCGCTCCGGGGCGCCTCAAATGTCACGGCGACGCCGGCCCCGACCGGACTCCCGCTTGCGTCGTTCACTGTCACGACGAGGGGATTGCCGAACGTGCTGCCGACTTGGGTGCTCTGCTGGTCTCCCGAGGTCACGACGACCGTCGCCGGGATGCCGGCGGGGTTCTGCCCGACCGCGAAGCTTTGGCTGAAGGTCGCACCATCGATCGTCACGCTAAAGGGATAGCTCTGGTTCACCTGGACGCTCGGCACAACGAAGTCGCAGCCCGAGAGGTTCCCCTGAGAGTCGGTCGTGCAGGTGCCGGAAAGCGTCAGCGCTTGGTTGTTCAGGCTCGCGGCGGTGACGGTGGCGCTCGCCGGCAAGCCGCTGCCGCCGACAGTTGCGAGTGCTCCCGGATAGTTCTGGCCGGTAAAGGTGAGCTGGTACGCGTAGACCGGCACCAGCAGTCCGCCGATGAACTGGCCCTGCGTCTCGTCGGTGGCTCCGACGAGGAGCGTGCCGCCGCTGTAGCCCCCGGGAAGACTCAGGCTGAAGCTCGCGGTACCGTCCTGACCGGTCGGGGCTGACGTCGGTGAAGCGATCCAGGAATATCCTAAGGCGGAACTGAACAGGCTGAGCGCCACCGTGTCCCCGCTGACCGGTGCTCCGCTGCCGCTAAGGAGTGTGACAGCGGCCGCCGCCTGCGGGCCTTGGCCGGAGAGCGTGTCGAAGGTGACCGGGTCCGGTGTCGCGGTGAGCGTCGAGCCAGCGAGCTGCGCGGGTAGGACGACGGGCGAGATCTGGTAATCCTGGGTCATTGCCGTGCCTGGATCGCCGGATGTCGTCACCTGAAGCTGGTATGTGCTGCCTGTGATCGGCGGGTTGGCAACCCCAGTGATCGTCACGGTCACCGAGGCGGAAGCCGGGATGACCGTACCGCTGCCGCCAAGGTAGACCGTCGCGCTGTTGCCCTGAAAGGCGCTCACGCTCTGTACCGCCACGGACGAGCCGCCGGCCGTTACGGAATAGTCGGACTGCGAGGATGGGAAGGTCGTGCCGAGGGGCGCCGCGAGGATGATGTCGACGCCAAGCGGGTTTGCGCTGGTGATCGAGCCGACGCTACTCGTCGTGAAGGTCACCGTATAGGTGACGCCCGTTGCGCCTTGCAGTGCGGACGAGAGCTGCACGGCCGGGCTTTGGACCGTGGTGCCGACCACGTGGATGAACACCTGCAGGGTCGCCGTCTGCTGCGTTTGGGTATCCGTGACCTCGACAGTCGGCGCTACCAGATCACCCGCGTCTCCGACGTCTGGAGTGCCGCTGATCAGGCCCGAGGAACTGAGGCTGAGTCCGTTGGGGAACTGGGTCGTGCCTGTCACGGACCAGCTGTAGCTCCCAGAGCCGCCGCTCGCCTGCAACTGCAGGGAGTACGGAGTGTTCGTCGTCGCGGTCGGCAGGGTCGCGGATGTGGTGATCGCGACCGGCACCAGGTTGACCGCGATCGGAGTCGAGAAGGTGTCGTTCGTGTCGTTCGCAGCATCGGCCTCCGTGAGAGAGCCGGTGGAGTTCGTCTTAAAGATGAAGTAGTAGGATCCCGCAGCCGTGGACGCCGGCAGGGTCACCGACTGGTTCTGCGTATAGCTCGCCCCAGCGGCCAGGGGGTTCATGCCGCTGAAGGTGCCGAGCGGTGTCGCGCCGCCCCCAAGGCTGGACGTGCTCGATAGGTAGACAGCGTCGGTCCACGAGCCGCTGGTGGATCCTGACCCGACGTTCGTTACCGTCCAGGAGACGGACAGCGACTGGCCAGGGTTCGCCGACGAGGGACCGCTCGCCGCGGTCAGCGAAAGGTCCGGCAGACTACCTGCGCCGGACGTGATCGTGTAGCCGGCGCTCGCCGGCGTCGTGTCCGACGAAGTGGAGACCGAGAGACTGTACGGGCCGGCGGCGGGGTTGGTGACGTTGTAGACAGCGACCGCCACGGGGGTCGACGCGGCGATGTTCTGACTCGCCGGCAAAGCAAGGGCGAGGCTTGAGGAGCTGCCGCTCCCTTGCTGCGTGACGGAGGCGGGCGTCTGCCCGTTCACCGCCCAGTCTGACGTCCCGGTGGGGAAGGTCTGGCCCTGCGGCAGGCCGATCGTGATCGTCCCCGTACCGCCCGTGAGCGCCCCCGACCCGCTCGTCGCAAAGGCGATCGTGTACTCCGCGGTCGCCCCTGCCGTCGTCGGGTTCGGCGCCACCGAGAGCCCGTTCACGGAGGTCGACGAGGAACCTGACGAGCCAATCGTGTAGCCGGCGCTCGCCGGCGTCGTGTCCGACGAGGTGGAGACCGAGAGACTGTACGGGCCGGCGGCGGGGTTGGTGACGTTGTAGACAGCGACCGCCACCGGCGTCGAGGCGGCGATGTTCAGGCTCGCGGGCAAGGTGAGGACAAGGCTGGCTGAGCTGCCGCTCCCCTCTGGCGTCACCGAGGCGGGCGCCTGCCCATTCACATTCCAGTCCGACGTCCCGGTGGGGAAACTCTGGCCCTGCGGCAGACCGATCGTGATCGTCCCCGTGCCGCCCGACAGTGCTCCCGATGCACTTGTTGCAAAAGCGATCATGTACTGGGCGGTTGCACCCGCCGTCGTCGAGGTCGGCATCACCGAAAGCCCGCTCACCGAACCCGACGCCGAAAGGATGCTGTAGCCCATGCCGGACGGCAGGACATCCGATGAGGTGGTGACCATCAGGATGTACACGCCTGCAGCCGGGTTGGTGACGTTGGAAACGACGATGTTCACGGGACTCGACGCGGCGATGTTCGACGGGACCGTGAGGACGAGACTTGCGGTACTGCCGCTGCCCTCGGGAGTGACGGAGACGGGCGCCTGCCCGTTTACTGTCCAGTCTTGGGTCGACGTCGGGAAGACCTCGCCGCTTGGCAGGCCGAGCGTGATCGTGCCCACGCCGCCCGTGAGCGCGCCCGACGCGCTGGTCGTGAAGGCGATCGTGTACTGGGCGGCCGCAGCGGCTGTGGCCGGGTTTGGCGTCACGTTCACGCTGGAGACTGCGGTGCCGATCGGGGCGACTGCGGCGGCGAGACCGGACCGTGCCGTGGGCATCGACGCCGTCGCCTGCCAGGGGCCGTTGGTGGATGGGTTGTACGTCTCGACCGTCGCGAGTGCAGTCCCGCTGCCGTTGGCGCCGCCGATCGCGTAGATGAGCCCGGTGTCCCCCACGGCTGCCGCGAGTCCCGTGCGCGCCGTCGTCATGGATGCCGTCGCCTGCCAGGGGCCGCTGGTGACCGGGTCGTAGGATTCCACCGCCGCGAGCGCCGTCCCGCTGTCCGTTCCTCCGAGCGCATAGATCAGGTTTTTTGCAGGGTCGTAGACCGCCGCGAGCCCGCTGCGCGCGCTGGTCATCGACGCGACCTGCGACCAGCTGCCATTCGCGGGGTTGTACTCCTCGACGGTGTTCACTGGCCCGCTGCCGCCAGTGCCTCCGAGCGCGTAAATCAGGTTGTTTGCAGGGTCGTAGACCGCCGCAAGCCCGCTGCGCGGGGTCGGCATCGCTGGGACGGGCGACCAGCTGTCGGTCGCGGGGTTGTATGCTTCCACGGTGCCTAGCGGCCCGCTGCCGCCCGTACCCCCGAGTGCGTAGATCAGGTTGTTTGCAGGGTCGTAGACCGCCGCAAGCCCGCTGCGCGCGGTCGGCATCGCTGCGACGGGCGACCAGCTGTCGGTCGCGGGGCTGTATGCTTCCACGGTGCTTAGCGCCCCGCTGCCGCCCGTACCCCCGAGCGCGTAGATCAGCCCGTTTTGCGTATCGTAGGCGGCCGCAAGGCCGCTGCGTGCGGTGGGCATCGCTGCGACTGGCGGGCACCCCGGCTGCGTCGACCAGCAGTTCTCAGCCGCGCTGTACGCCTCTACAGTCCCGAGCGCGCCATTTGCGTTCGTCCCGCCGATGGCGTAGATGCTGTCCGTCGGCCCGGCAGGACCCGCCTGGACGAGCCTGGGGAAGCCGGGAACGACGAGCAGAGCGGAAGATATGATGGCCAAGAGGACCCGCCTGGCTCTATGCACGCTGCAATCCACCTTTACGGAACCTAACTGGGCGGTGATGTTTACAGTTGACGAGCGGTCCTGCGGTGACACGGCTTCGGCGACGAAGACCGGAAATAGCGCAACAACTCAGCCGTTGGTGGGGCGCGGCCAGCGCGCCGATGTCCGAAGACATGCAGTCCGCTTCAATCGTACGTGGCCCAAGGGCATGAAAGGATCAGGGGGGGCCACCGTGCCCCCCCTGATATTTCCGCTCATCCGTCGGGAGTCTCGAGCCATCTGCACACCGCTGCCCCGTCGGGAGATGCGCTGCCGCCGACCCGACCTTGGTCGAGGAAATACGTCAGGGAGAGGGGCTTGTGGTCAGGAAGAGGTTCTGCAGTCGCCAGATCAGAACCGCCACCTGGGCGCGGACGAGGATCACCTGGGGTCGGAAGCTGCCGTCGCTGTAGCCCGCGATCAGACCGGCCTTGAGGGCCGTGGCCGCGTAGATCTGAAGGGCGGGGGCGATGCTGCTCGCATCCGTGACGTGTGCCAGCACCGCCTGGGCGGCGTCTGGGGAGAGCACGCTGAGCTTGCCGGTCGCCGCCAACATCTTGACCATCACCGTGGCGGCGTCCAGCCGGTCGACGTACTGCGTCGGGTGGAAGGCGTAGCCTCCGCCTGGCACCTGGTAGTAATCCATGTACGGGGCGAGCGCCTCCACGGCCGCGTAGGCCACGCTCGACTGAGGTACGTCGGCAAATGCGATCGGCTGGGACGGCGCGGGCGGGGTAAACGTGCGCTGCATCAAAAGGGCGAACTGCGCACGCGTGATCTCGCCGCCCGGATCGAACGTATCCGGCCCGGTGCCCTTGATGATCCCCTGAGCTGCCAGGGCATCGATCGCCTGTGCCGCGTAGCTGTAGCCCGTGAGGTCGCTGAAGCCTGGCGCGCTGCCCGAGGAACCGGAGCCGCTCGAGCCGCCCTGACCGGCGCCTGCATAGCTGAACCGGTCGGCGGAGCTCACGGCGCTGGTACCCGCCGGGGTGGTCACGGTGACGTCGACCGTCCCGCTGCCCTGGGGGGTGACGGCGGTGATCTCCGTGTCGGAGACCACGGTGAAGCTTTGCGCCGCGATGGGACCGTAGCCGGAGTCGCCGAGGGCCGCAGAGCCCTGGAAGTCCACCGCGGTCGCTCCGGTGAAGCCCCTACCGCTGATCGTCAGCGTGGTGGCGCCGGCCGCAGGGCCGCTTGAGGGGATCACGCCGGTCACCACGGGCGGGCAGGTGCCCGTCGCGGCGTAGAGCGCAGGGGACGCGCCGTCGTTGTTCACGTAGAGCAGGTCGAAGCCGCCGGGGATCGGCGCCAGGGCGGGGAGCTGCAGAGGGTTGTTCTGGGCCGATCCCACCGCCACCGGGTTCCACTGGCCACCGGCATAGGTGGCCACGTACACTGTGTCGCCGGTATAGAAGTTGCTGGTCGGGTTGTTGTTGTAGGCGACGGCGACGCCGCAGAAACCGATGGCCGCTGCGGGGTCATCCTGACCTGAGGAGGTATTGACCCCACTGCCGCTCGTGGGGCCCAACTGGGCCGATGACCAGCTCCCGCCGGCGTCCGTCGCGGCGTAAGCGGTAGACGAGTTGCCGCCGGCGTACAGGGCTACGGCGTGCACGCTGCCGCCGCCCACGCTTCCCGCGGCCAACTGCATGTGGCCATAGAAGTCGGTGGGCGCGGCGAAGATGCTCTGAGATTGGCCGGAACTGACGTCGTTCATGAACTGCAAGCTGCCACCGTTGTAGTCCCAGGCCAGGCTGACCGTTTGGCCATCGGAAGTTATGGCGGGAGCAGTGCTGTTGCCCTGAGCGGCACTTATGTTTTGGATACTCCACGAGGGGCTGCCACCGCTGCTCTGGGACAGGGAGGACAGGGCGATGGAGGCCATGTACACCTGGCCGGCGCCGGGTGTGTTGCAGGGAGCACCGTCTTGGAACGACACGTACAGGTTGCTACCGGCGATGGCTGCGGACGGGTTTTCGGTCTCGGTGCCCAAGCCGCACAAGGCGCCGCTGGTGTTGGCCGGGACGACGGGCACCTGGACCCAAGGCCCGGAGGGGTTGCCCGACGGGTTATAGGCCAGGTCGAGGCTGCCGCTGCTGCCGTCGAGGTAGGGGACGTAGACCACGCCATTCTGGACGGCAATGGATCCCAAAGGGGTGGTGGCACCGCTGTGCTCGAGGCCCTGGATGCCGAGGCCGTAATTGCGCCACGTGCCGCCGGCGTCGGTGGCCAGCCAGGGGTTCGCGCTGGAGTCCACGTAGACCCAGTACTCCTTGCCGCCGTCCACGATCAGGTTGCTGGCCCAGATGAGCGAGGCACCCCCCTCCAGGGTGAGGACGGGCTGCGGCTGCGACCACGAGAGTCCCCCAGCGGCCAGGGTGTCAACCGGGGTGAAAACGGCGGCACCGGTGAAGGTGAGCAGGCCGAGAAGGCCTGCCGTCAGGAGGCTTCGAAATCGGCGCATGGTCATCGCTCCTTGCGTTCACTTGCGCTGCGGGTCGGGTCCATGGCCACGCCTACGGATTGACGGTCACTGCACCCGACGGTGCGGGGATGGCACCGACTCCCTGGACCGTCAGACAGTCCCCAAAGGACATGGACTTGCCTGCGGCCGACATGGTCCATGTAGGGGCGGGCCGGTGCTCCGGTCGATGCAGGCGCTGCCCTTGATCGTCTCGCTGGCGCCACCCGCCCCGAGTGACAGGGGGCACCGTAGTGGAAAGGTCGTATGCGTTCCCCGTCCTTCCCGCACGGGCGCAGGAACCGACGTAACGAGAAGTTGCTAAGATTCCCCCGCACGCCGCCCCCCTCGAGGCGCATTTCGGCAGAGGGCGAGGGTGCGGTCGGTGCCGCAGCGGATCCCGCAGCTCGCTGCCCAGATCTGGCACCTCAGCGGCCCGAGCGCGAGGTCACGACCAAAGCCGCCATGAGTGCGACAGGAGCCTGTCTAGGGCACATCTCATTCCTCCTCGAAACGTTCTGGCAATCGACCTGCGGGGTTGCGCGAGGGTGCCTGGATCACCCGGATATCGGATCCGTTGGGAGCGCGTGCTCTCTGGCTGCCTGCACGCGCTTGCACGGGCCAGCTTGCATGGTAGGTGCACGCAGGCCACGAAGACATCAGGGGGTGGCCCTGGCCACCCCCTGATTTTTCCGAGACCGGCGGGAAGCTTCCGCCTCTCTTGCTTACGGGCCCTGGCTCCCTCGCCCCAGCGCCAGCCGTCGCCGGCATCGATGCGGGGAAGGCGCAGGACCGGGATGCCTGTGTGCCTGCGCCTACACTGCGGGATACCCGACGGCTGCCTGTGCCCCTTGCGACCATGCGGTGAAAGCCGCTTTCAACTGTTCGCGGGAATCTGCCTGAAGTTTCTCGTAGATGTGCCTTAGATGCGTCTCCAGGGTCTTCGGACTGATCAGCAGGCTAGCCGCGATCTGCCGGTTGGTGAGGTCTTGCGCCACCAGTTCCGCCACGCGGTGCTCCTGGGGCGTGAGTCGGCTGAGATTCCCGGCATCCCCTGTTCGGAGCCTGCCGTTGGCCGCGGCGTATTCGAATTCCCCCATGCGCCGCCAGTAGGTACTCCCGCACTGCTCGAAGATCGCGACGGCCCGCCGAAGGATCTCGCGCGACTTCTTGGGTCGCCCGGCACGGCGCATCCACGACCCGTAGGCAAGCAGTGTGCGTCCGTATTCCAGCGCTTCGTGCGAGGTCTCGTGCAGGGCGAGCGCCTGGCGAAAGGCTCCCTCAGCACGCTCCACATCACCCTGCTTTGCCGCGAGGAGCGCGCTGCAACGCAGCGCGACGCCGTGCAGTCCGCGGCGCTCCGGATCTGAAGACGCGACGAACCGCATCATGCGTTCGACCAGATCCTGCGCCGCCACCAATTCGTCTGCCTGAACCAGGACATCGGTCGCCTCTCGCATCCAGTGGAAGACGTCGATCTCCCCAAGTTCCGCCTGGTCGAGCATCGGCACGATCTGCAGGAAGAGGCGGGCAGCCTCCGGGATCCTTCCCCGGCGCGCCGTCAGGACAGCGTTGGCCACATGGCAGAACGCCACCGCCTGCTGGAAGCCGATGCGCGCCGCCGTCTCCTGTGCGCCTTGCAGGGACTCCACGGCTGCGTCCAACTCGCCGATGTCCATCAGGGTGAAGGTCTCAAAGATCTTGGCCAGCGACGTGGCCCAGGGTTGCGCCTCCAAGAGCATGGCCCACTCGCTGCTCAGGCGATAAGCGTCGCGCAGTCGTCCCATCTGCCAGTAACACCCTGCCAGGAAGGCGCATCTCAAGATCTTCGGATGCTGTGCACTGCCTGTGTGCACCGCCGCCACGCCCTGCTCCAGCAGGGGGACTGCCTGCGCGTACTGGCCCGTGAGCATAGCCACGATGCCGGCAGTGAAGCGGGGCGACCATCCCCACAGGGTCTCCACGCGATCGGGCGCATCGGGGATCTCCTGGCCGATCTTCAGCACCATTGGAAACGTCCCGGGCACCGCCGCGAAGCCGGCTGCATAGCCCCAGACAGACTTCGCCTTCCCTTGCCAGACCGGATCGCCGCTGGCTTCCGCAAGTCGGACCGCCGACTCGCCCGCGTGAATCGGTTCCATGACTCCGCGTGACGACGTGATCTCCAAGACAACAAGTGCGATGGCGGGCTCCACGGCCGCCCTCGGATCCAAAGGCGCCAGCTGGGTGATGGATTCCAGCAGCCTTTGCCTCGCGATGTCCGATTCCCCGAGGATCGTCAACGAGAACGCGAGAGACTGGTTGATCTGGCTGATCGTCCTCGGATCGCTCGCCTCCCCGGCGGCGCGGGCGAACGTGTCAGAGGCTTCCCGGTGTGCGTCCGAAAGCTGCTGTTCGCATCCGAGTTCGTGCAGAATCTCGGCGCGCTGCTCCCCCGGTGGAGAGATGTCGGCGGCATGACGCAGGTAGAAGGCGGCCGAATCATGCGCCGAGACGGAGGACGACTCCCGGGCTGCCCGGCGAAGATCTGCTACGTCCCGTGCATTGCCGGATTCGGCGGCGAGGGCGACATGCCAGGCGATCCGCGTCGCGGGGGCGGTCATGCCCCTGAAGAGCTCTGCAGCGCGCCGATGCAGGTGGCGCCTGCGCACGGGCGCGATGTTGTCGTACACGATCTGGCGCAGCAAAGGGTGGCGGAACTCGCCCTCAAGCGTCTGGACGGTGAAGAGGCGCAAAAGGGCGATCGGCGCAATGGCCCGATCGAATGCATCCGCGTCGACTTCCGCAACTGCGAGCGCCTCCGACAGGGTGCAGGGATCCCCGAGCACTGCGGCGGCCTCCAGAAGGCGCATGCTCTCCGCAGGGAGCCCCTCCAGGTGCGAGACCACAATTGGTCTGTGGCTTGCGTCGGTA
>JAKAPV010000095.1 GCA_021806845.1 Bacillota bacterium
TTCCGATCAGCACACGATCGCTACACTCGTCTGCGACCAGTTTTCGCAATTCGTTCGTTGCTTGGGTTTCTCCTCCTACCATCACCAACTTGTGGGGAATATTCTCGTCGCGAACCAGTTGCAAGAAAGACTCCACAACTCGTCTCAGGTTCTTCCTTGGCTCGTGGGTTCCAACTGTCAAGATATAAGGGGTATTCTCGACGGACCCACGTTCAGTCTCTTGTCCTTCTAGGCCGGCAAGAAGGAAGGCGGTCCCCACCCCCAGTGGAGTAACGCGCACCTTTGATCGGTATGTCCCATAGTATTTACCTATATCGTATCTGACAGCTTCGGATGGCACTATGATTTGGGATGCTCGGGCCATCGCGATGGGCACCATTTTTGAAAGGTACCGTCGCACATCTAATGCCTGAGTTTCCCTTGCATGCCGAAAGCCCAAGTCGTGAACTGTTACAACCTGTGGGCAGGGCGCCCAAAACGGCACACCATACGCAAGACCGTGAAACAGGTCGACTTTTCTTTTCCATAGTCCCAGAGGAAGGGCAGTTTGCTGCCATAAGCGACAAGAAGACAGCACATTAAGTTTTGCCCCACGGAGAGCCTCGGGCAGTAGCCAATCACGATCTGAAAATAGCTCTACATCCACTAACTTGGTCATTTCAGCCAGCAAATCTACCGCATAACGTCCAATTCCAGTAACTTGTCGTGAACTTGCAACAAAACGCACATCATATCCTATCCTCACGTTCTTATCTCCTCCGCCCTAGCAAGCACAGTTGACAGAGCGTCAGTCCAAAGTCGCTGTGCGTTATACCGCTCGCTAACATGTTGCCATCCCGCTGCGCCGATGCGAGTCCACATCAGAGGTATATTCGATAGCCGGATTATTGCATCGGACCACGCTTGTGCGTCGTCCGCTATCAGGAGTTGTTCACCGTCATCGAACTCAAGGCCCTCAGCACCTGCGGAAGTGCTAATTACCGGAAGGCCAGCAGCCCACGCCTCCAAGATCTTCGACCGCGTCCCCGTGCCATAGGAAACAGGGTTCACCAGGGCAAGCGCACGCTCGTACTCCGTCCGTAAATCGCGCACGTACCCAAGGCACGCGACACCCGGCGAACGAAGAGTCCGCAAGACGCTGCGTGGAGCCTCCCCGACGACGCGCAACTGAAGTCCTGTACGTTGAAACACACTGGGCCAATCATGACGCACGAACTGTTCGATCCCCGACCGATTGGGTGGATAGTAGAGGTTCCCAACAAAGAGCAGGCTTGTCTTCGCTCCTGGACTCACCGGCTCGACCCACGGTGTGGTCCCGTTTTCCACCACCAGCAGGTTGGCACTAGGCGTAAGTTTCTGTATGGCCGCCTTATCTCTCTCTGAGGAGACGAGGCTAAAGTCATAACGATTGACCCAGCGCGCTTCTTCAGTTTCTGCTCCGATCAGGGCCAGGCGACGTAGGTGCGCTGTGTTACGCGGCAGCAGGGAGCGGTAGAGACCGAGGGAGTCCGTCATCTCGAGGATTCTGATTCGTGCAGGAACCTGGGCCGCCAGCGGCGCCGTTTTCAACTGGAACGCGAGAACTACGTCGTAGCGGTTCTCCAATCTGCCTTCGAAAACTCCACGCAGGCGTCTCGAATAGAGCATGCCCCAGGGTCTCTTGGCAACTAGCCCGCGGAGGATTCCAAGGCCAGCTTGCGTCTTAGAAAAGGGAATCGCAAAGACTCGGGCGCCAAGCGTCTTGATCTGATTTGTTGTTTCAGCGTCGGGCAGTGGGCCGATCAAGACGAGGTCCAAATCGAAGCGGCGCGCAAGGGCCTCGAGTGCATGGCGTGCGCGAATGCGGTCACCCCGATCCGTTCGCGAGGGGTCTACCGCGCTCACCATGAGAGCCTTCACGCCGGTGCGCCAACCCGGTGGTAGATCTCCACATGGTGCGCAGTTGCGTCATCCCAACGGAACTTGGCCGCCCGCGCCTGTCCCCGTCGCGACAGGTCGCCTTGAAGATCTCGATCTTGCAGAATGCGAAGCATCGCACTAGCAAGCGCATCGGAACTCTTTGCAGGGAATAAGAGACCAGCCTCCCCGACCACCTCCGGAATGGAGGTACTGTCCGAGGCGACTACCGGCACTCCAAGCGACATGGCTTCTAGGGCGGGAAAGCCAAACCCCTCATACAGCGAAGGATAGACGAACGCTGTCGCTCCTTGAAGGAGGTCCATCGCGTCGTCTCGCGGCAGGTAGCTGAAGAGCCGCAGCCAAGTTGGAGGGTCTGACGGATAGGCCGAGGGGTCTTCAATCCCAACGAGCCACAGTTCCGCTTCGGGGCGGTCTGTCACGACCTTTTCGAATGCCTCCACCGCGAGTCGCCAATTCTTGCGCGGGTCGAGCGCCGCAAAACCGAGAATGTATTCTTCAGGAACGGGATATCCCCGATCGCGCAACCGGCACCTCGCATCCTCTGGGAGCGTGGGCTGAGTTCTCGGCGCCCCAAAGGGAACCGTCCATACGCGGTCCTCGGGTACTCGGAGGATGTTGCATACGTCCCTCCTCGTCGCCTCCGAAGGAACGACGATGCCACGTGCACGGCGTGCCTGCCAAGGCAACGTGCGCATCCGCACAGCACGCCCGTAGCGGTGGCGCCAGTCGATCTGCCATGGGCCAATCTCTTCTCGCAGAAACTCGATGAGATCATGCACGGTGTAGAGAGTGGGACAGGGAGGAAAACTCGGGCCGTAGTTCGAGGTGAGATGTAAGAGGTCTAGGCGGTCGCGCCTGGCCGCCAGGGGCAGGGCGATCTCTTCGAACACCATAGGGTTACGGACCGCCAACCGGCGAAGCCGAAACCGGTTCTCCGGCAACGTGAGGGAGCCAATGTCAGCCTGCGCATCCACGTACAAGACGAAGGTGTCGTCGGTATCCAGACGTGCGAGGCCCGACAGGATCTCCGCGACGTACTGTCCGATCCCACGCCGCTGGCTGCGGAAGGCGTAGCGTGCGTCCATCCCAATACGCATCACGTTGCCTCCCTCAGTTCCTTCGCCACTCGTGCGGAATCAGTATGACACCGGATGTACGCTCCTGGCTCTGCACCCGGAAGGTACCGGCGGACTGGGCGTTCGTAAGGCGTCGTCCCTGGTCGTCGAAGATCGTGACGTCGATCTCGTACTGCCCATTCGCCAAGTGGAATTCGCTCGCCCAAATCTCCACATCCATGCTGCCGGGTGTCAGCGTAATGATCTGCTGATCCCGCAGGCCCGAGATCTCCACAACCTCTAGACCGTCGGGCCTGCGGATCGAGACGGCCACGTAGCCATGTATCGCCTGCGTAGTAGCATTCTTGAGGCGCACACGGATGCAGGCAGGATCGCCTGGGGCAATGCTCTGCTCGTGGCGGTTCAGCCCCTGGACGGTCACTTCTTCCACCCGAAAGGAGGTCTGAGAGGTTTCCTTTACATCAGGTGCTGCACTGTCCCTCGCCGTCGTCTCCTCAAGGAAGCCCCTGTACGAGTGCACAACGTCTCGCGGAATGCCGCGTCCACGCACCACACCCCCGTGGATCCAGAGAGCATCGTCCATCAGGCGCTCGATAGAGCCGAGGTCGTGGGAGACGAGGATGATGCTCGCCCCGCTGCGCTTCATCGCAAAGATGCGATCCATGCACTTCTGCTGGAACGCCTCGTCCCCCACGGCAAGGACCTCGTCGACGATGAGGAGCTGCGGCTGGACGTGGACGGCCACCGAGAACCCGAGCCGCGCATGCATGCCGGAGGAGTAGTACTTCACCGGAACGTCGATGAATGGCCGGATTTCCGCGAAGTCAATGATCTCGTCCATGCTCCGCTCGATCTCCCGACGGCGGATGCCAAGGATGGATGCGTTTAGCACGATGTTCTCGCGCCCGGTGAAGTCCGGGTGGAATCCCGCGCCGAGCTCGATCAGCGCGGACATGCGCCCGCTCATCTCGATATAGCCCTCGGTTGGCTGCATCGTTCGGGTGAGAAGCTTGAGCAGAGTGCTCTTGCCAGATCCGTTGTTGCCGACGATGCCAAGACTACGCCCCTGCTTGATCTCAAAGGAGACGTCCTTCACCGCCCAGAACGACTCGGGCTTAGGCCGCGTGCGGCGAGGGATCATCTGAAGCAGCAGGTGCCCAACGCTATCAGCGCGGTCGCGCCGCAGCTTGAACTGCTTCGAGACGTTCTCCGCTAGGGCGTGTGCTGCCATCACATGACCTCCGCAAAGAGTGGTTCGAGGCGTTTGAAGACCGCGAGGCCGCCAACGAAGGCAAGCGCTGCCCAAGCGGCGGCAGACCAGAGGAACGGCGCTTGCGTCACATGGCCAACGAAGATAAGGTCTCGTTCCGCCTGGAGGATGCCCCCCATGGGGTTCATAAGTAGCGCCCCCTGAAGGGTGCTGTTCCGGTTCGTAGCGGCGTACATGACGGGGGAGACATACATCCACACCATGAGCACGAGTCCAACGAGTTGCGTCATGTCCCGGTAGAGCACATTCAGCGAAGCAAAGAGGTAGGCCATACCTAAGGTGAAGGCCACCTGGAGTCCGAGGAGCGGTACGATCCATAGCGCCGTCCAATATACCGGGACGTGATAGAGCAGGATGAAGACGATCAGTACGAGGGCCGAGAAGAGGAAGTCGATAAACCGTGCGAAGACTGATGCGGTCGGCAAGACGACGCGTGGGAAGTAGATCTTCGCGAGCATACTCGCGTTGCCGGTGATGCATCCAGTGGCCGAAATGATGGCATTCGCGAAGAGGTTCCAGAACGTGAGACCAGTTAGGAGGAAGACGACGTACGGGATGCTTCCGCTGGAAGCGTGGAATATGACGCCGAAGACAAAGCTGAAGATACCTGCAGTAATTAATGGATTCATTATTGCCCAGTAGAGACCGAGCAAGGAGTGCTTATAACGTACCTCGATGTCGCGTACGGCGAGGTTGCGAATGAGCTCAAGCCAGAGTGCAAGACTCTTGGCTCGTCTCACGATACGGCTAGCTGTCGTCTCGGGAGTGGTCTCGAGAGCTACGGCGTCTTGCGATGAAGCCATCTTTTACTAACTCCCCCGTGTCGTGACCCTAACCGGGCGAACAATCTCATACACCGACACTTGATCCTGGTTGAAGACGACCTTCGCAGCACCTGAAACGTTGACGGCCTTGAGAACCGCCGCATCCGTCCCAGCGGGGTCCGGGTCTACCAGCGCCAAGGGGTCCGACGCGTCGAAGATAACATAGGTCCCCTTGTGCAAGATTGTACCGACGACGGCGGAAGGCATATAGATCTGCGGGCGATCCGCAAAATAGGCGGCTAGCACGTTCGGCGCCACGACCGGCGCTTCCTGCGGGATGAGGGAGGCTGCAGCAGTCAACGCCTGGGAGTTGGTTGGCCGGTCGCTCCAGTCGGGACCGTGGACATGCCATACGAAAGCGGTCAACAGCACCAACGGCAATAGCAAGGCCCCTCGCTGCATACGTAGGCTTGCACCATCAACCCCTTTCAACGCCTCGAGCACCACGACAAAGAGGAACGGGATTACCAGAAGGCTAAACTCGTTGAACGGATCGGTTGTAACGGGAGAGTTCGCCAACAGGTTGGCTTCAAGCATAAGAAGGGCCGGAATCCAGAAGTAACTGATGGCCCGCCGCCACCCGAGGGCTAGCAGAACGGCCACCGGTCCAAAAATCCAGATGAGATACTCCCAGTTGCGTAGCCCCTTCACCCAACTCAATAAGAGCGTTGGATCCCGCAGCACGTGATCAAGAAATGCGCTAGGCGTGGCACCGAGCGAACCATAATAGGAAAGCCACTGTGTCATTGTGCCGTGCAAGAGGTGCGGGATCACGACGAGCACGTCCAACAGCAGGACAGCTGCGCCTACCGCGCCGGTCAGGGCTCCCGCCAACCACTCGCGCCGTAAGAGCAGCGTGATGCCGAGCCCTATGACCACGATAGGCACGGTATCCTTCACAGAGAGGGCCAAGATCAGCAGGATCACGTACCAGACCCACTTCTTTTCGAACGCCGCCCAAATGAGTGCGAAGAGCAGCGGAACTGCTAAGACGTCCGCATGAAAGTCGAAGAGATTCGCTCCGAGCACCGTCGGATATATGAGGTAGACTACACCGGCGATATGGGCCCATCCCGCCCTCACACCGAGGTGCTCCGCGATCCTGCGGATGAAGAGGTAGCCGAGACCTAAGGAAAATGCCTGCAGCAGGAGAAGCAGTCCCACGCCACCGACCTGGTAGAACGGAGCAAGCAATATGAGCACGTAGGATGCTGCATCTGCGAGAACCGGATGCCCCGTGTAGGTGGAAACCGCCATAACACCCCGATGGCTCAGCAGCCAGAGTGCCTGCAGGTTGAAGCCCATGTCCCCGTCCGTAGCAAGCCACACATGGTAGCGCAAGACGGTGAGCGTAGAAAGGATGGCTGTATAGCCTAGCGCCCAAGCCATCTCTGAGAGGCGGTTTGGCTTCAGCAGAGATCCCAGGGAAGCCGCTTCCGGCACCTGGTTCGGACCCACCAAATCTAGCGTGCGCTGTGGCTCCAAGATTGGATCGGCTCCTCTCTGCCCCTAGCCTTGGATGGTTGGAGCAACACCGAAATCGTCCGCAGAATGATGAACAGATCAAGCCCAAGGGAATAACGGAAGATGTATACGAGGTCATACTGCAGTTTCTCGTCAGGTTCCGTGGCGTAGGTGCCGTATACCTGCGCAAGCCCCGTCATGCCGGGCCGCACCAGGGTCCTCGTCGCATACCCGGGAATGGACCGCTTGTACTGCTCGTAGAGCTCCGGACGCTCCGGTCTCGGCCCCACGATGCTCATTTCGCCGCGCAGCACGTTCCACACCTGCGGCAGCTCGTCCAACCTAGTCGCACGGAGGATTCGGCCAACGCCCGTCACCCGCTCGTCCCCGGCGGTCGAGAGCACCGCGCCCGTCCCCTGCTCCGCGTCGCGGCGCATCGTGCGGATCTTGTGGATGCGGAAGACCCGCTCCCCCAGTCCCACGCGCTCCTGGGCATAGAAGACCGGGCGCCCTGAGTCGAGGATCACGAGGAGCCCAATGGGGATGATCAGGATCGCGAGCGCCACGAGCCCGAGGAGCCCAAGCACGAGGTCGATCGTGCGCCGCAGGATGCGCTGGTGCGGGTGCAGCTGGTGCGCCGAGAGCGCGAGCGCCACCCCGTCCGGCAGCCGCACGATGCGCGCGGTCGAGAGAAGAAGCGTCACGAGATCCGGCTCGAGGACGACGTCGTGCCCAGCGGCGGTCTCCCGCAGCACGTCCTCCGGCACGATGCTGTCTGCCCGCTGCCGTACCACGTCGCTCTCGTTCACGCTCTGCCCAAGCGCCATCCGCAGAGCCGCGTAGAGCACCGCCTGCAGGGGCCAGGCGATCAGGATCACGCTGCGTGGCAGGGCGAACGCGCGCAGGAAGAAGGAGAGCGACATCGTCAGGACGAGCACGAGAAACGCCGACGTCACGGAGAGCGCGAGCCCCTCCTCGCGCGACCCGATCTCCTCGTAGAGGCCGTAGAGAGAGTTCACGCCCACCCCGAGCACGGCGACGAACAGGGCGACGGCCTCGAAGGCGTGGAAGTTCGCCGACGGCAGGCCGCGGAAGCGCATGTAGAACACGAGGAGGTAGCTGAGCGGCCCGATCAGCGCGTCGAGGAACACGAGGAGGTACTGCCTCGCTCCCCAGCGGGCGCGGCTGCTCATGCGCTTCCTCCCTCCAGTTCTCTGTAAAGTGCCTCGTGGCGCAAGAGCATGTCCGAGAGCGCGAAGCGCTCCCTCGCGATCTCTCGGCTCGCCCGCCCCGCGGCGCGGCACAGCCCTTCGTCCTCGAAGAGGCGGGAGAGAGCTCCCGCTGCAGCCCCCGGGTCGCCCACCCTTGTGAGGAAGCCGTTGCGGCCCCCTTGCACGAGCTCTCGATGCCCGGGGACGTCGCTCAACACAACGGGCAGCCCCGCCGCGAGCGCGTCGAGCGCCGCGTACGGGAGTCCCTCCTTGCGCGAGAGGCTGACGTAGGCCGTGATCCCGTCGTAGAAGGATGTAAGGTCGTCCTGCCAGCCGAGGAGGCGCACCCGGCCCGCGACGCCGAGGCGTGCCGCCTCTTCCACGAGCCGCGCTCCGTACGGTCCCCCGCCCGCCACGACGAGCGTCGATCCAGGCAGGGCGTACAGCACTCCGGGCAGATCCTCAAGGCCCTTGCCGGCCACGAGCCGCGTCGCCACCCCGAAGGTATTCGGGTTGCCCTCCCGGGTCCCTTCCACTCCCAGCTCGACTCCGTTGGGGATCTCCTCGACACGCACAAACCCGAGGCCCCTCGCCTCGTCCGCCTCGCTCCCAATCGCGACGAACACCCGCACCCGCGTGACGGACTGCCGGTGCAGCATCCAGGAGAGGTGCCGGATCCACGCGGGATGCGCCCTGTCGTGCCACTGGAAGCCATGCGCCGTGTAGACGAGGGGGAGCTTCCCCGCGAGTGGCAACGACGCGAGGAGCGCGAAGACGCCGTGCGCGTGTACGGCTGCCGGCAGGAGATCCTCTGCCGCCCTCTTGACTTCTTCGCGCGCGGCGGCGATCTTGCGAGGGTTCAGCGAGCGCTGGAGGTCGAAGGCGGGGCGCACCTCGATGCCGCCAGCGCGCAGGGTCTCGGTCAGCCAGCCGCCCGTGCCGGTGACGATGCCCGCCGTCTCCTCCCGGAGGCCGAGCGCGAGGTCGCGGACGTGGCGCTGCACGCCGCCCCGGTCTCCCGACTGCACGACGTGCAGGACCTTGCCCACCTTGCGCACCACGCTTCCCGCGCGCCAGCGCTACTTGCGCTGCGCGCCCATCTCCTGCAGCCACTGCGTCTCTGCAGCATACTGCACGGCAGGGGTCTTCCCCGTGCCCGCACCCAGCGCAGCGAGCCAGAGGTTCGCCTGGGGCTGCCCCCCGGCCAATGCGGCCTGCAGCAGGGGGACCGCCTGTGCACGATGGCCGAGCAGCGCACCCGCTTCCCCGGCGTAGAGCTGCAGCGCTGCCGTGGGGGCTGGCATCTGGAGGTTCTGGGGCGCCACCTTGGTGGTCGCGGCTGCGTTCGCGCGGTAGGTCTCATACATGGTCCAGGCGTCCTGTACGTAGCCTCTCGCCGCCTGCGTATCGTGGTGGCCCAGCGCCTGGGCGCCGAGGGCGGTCGCCAGTTCGGCGTAGTTCTGGTACATGGTCGGATCCATCGGCTGGTCGAGCTCCGCGATGCGCAGCGTCGCGAGGGCGCTCGCCTCGCTGCCCTGGTCGATCTGCATCTGCGCCTCGATGGTCGCGGCGTACTGGTTGTAGGGGTTCAGGCGGTACGCCGCCGCGGCATCCGAGACCGCCGCTTGGCGCAACCCGCTCGAGGCGGAAGAGGAGGAGGCCTGCTGCAGCTCCTGCTGCGCGAGCTGCAGGCGCAGCCGCGCGGAGAGCGGGTCGAGCGATGCGGCCTGGCGCAGCTGCACGAGGGTCGGTGGCTTCTGCGCGTCCTCCGTGCCCGCGGCGACCGCCAGCACGAGCACCCAGATGGAGATCCCGCCGAGCACCACCCCTGCCGCCTGCGGCAGCCATGTGCGTACCTCACGCAGCGTGAGGGCCCGCACCTGCGGTATCGCCCCGAGACCGAACCAGAGGATCAGGAGCGAAGAGGCGATCGAGAGGTCGAAGTCGATCAGGGAGTGGAGGAAGATCGCTCCGGCTGCGACGAGCGCGGTACCGGACCAGTCTCCCTTGCCCCAGGCCTTGCGCAGGCCGAAGAGGAGCCCGCCAGCGATCAGGAAGATGAAGGCGATGCCGAAGATCCCGTACGAGACGGCCGCGTCGACGAGCGAACTGTGCGCCTGCTTCGAGCTGAGATCGG
>JAKAPV010000096.1:0-5793 GCA_021806845.1 Bacillota bacterium
CGGGGTCGGTCGGACGCCCCGGCGCGTGCACTTCGCTGGCCGTGATGCTGGTGGTGATGGCGCCATGCACGTAGCTCTCGAGAAAGTCCACAGTCTTTTGGCGCGGGCTGTAGTCTCCGATCACGTTGTGGACATGGGAGTCGACCAGTCCGGGGGAACACGTCGTGCCGCGGGCATCGATCAGCACGTCCACATCGGAGAGGTCGAAGTCGCTCGCGTTACCGACTGCCGCGATCGTCTCCCCTTCCAAGAGGACGGTGTCCGCCTCCACGACCGGTCGGTCGAGCACACCGCTCAGGAGCGTGCCGATATTCGTAATGGCCGTCCTTCTCATCGCAGACCAGCCTCCCTTTGAATGGCATCGGCCCGGAGTCCGCCGAGGCACGCGTTCAGGCGGCCTCGGGATGCCTCCCGTTGCGCCCGCTTCGGTAGCCGCGAACGAACGGCCGAACGGCACTCCGCACACCGCTGGCCTCAGAGCCTCGCACGCGCCGTCGATGTCTTCGCTCGCGACCTCGGGAGCCCTGCCAGCAGCTCCACCATGGATTGGTGGCGCGCGGCACGTTCCCCTTCGCGCTTCTCGTGTCGTCTATGCGAAGACCTGCCTGTCCGTCTACGCAGTCCCTAAATCAGCGGACGGCGAGTCCACCGTCCGAGGCGATCACCTCACCCGTGATGGCGCGCGAGCGGTCGGACGCCAACAGCACATAGGCCCCCACGTGATCCTCCGGCATCATCACGAGTTGCATGGGATTGCCCTGGCGGATGCGCTCTGCCCGCACGTTCGGATCCGGAGGCACCACATGCGGACGCAAGCTCGGAGCGATGGCGAGTTCCGAGACGGTGCCGCCGGGCGCCACCGCGTTCACCCGCACTTCGGGTGCGAGTTCCTTCGCCATCTGGCGCACGAACCCTACGGCGGCGTGCTTCGAAGCAGTGTAGAGCGCGCCGCCGCCCCCGGGCAAAAGGCCTGCCCCGGAGACGGTGACGATGAAGCTTCCGCGGGCCCTTCGGAGCGCCGCTTCCGATGCTCGCAGCCCCCAGAGGAGCGAAAGCACATTCACTGCAAAGAGCTCCGTAAAGGCCCCCGACACTGCCTCCTCAGGGAGCGCCAAGGCCTTGCCAAAGCCGTCGAAGATACCGGCGTTCGCCACGAAGACGTCCACCTTGCCGAACACCCGCTCGGCCTCCGCCACTACCTCCCGGTTGGCGGCTGGGTCTAGCACGTCCCCCACCTGTGTGATGGCCTGCGGCACTTCTCGCCGTAGTGCTTGGAGGCGTTCGCTGTCTCGATCGAGGCACGCAATCCGGGCCCCTTCGGCGAAAAATCCCTCGGCGATCGCACGGCCAATACCGGCACCGGCGCCGGTGATCACCGCGACCTTGCCGTCCAGCCAGCCCATTATGCGCTATCCCCGTGCCGGCTCGGACTTCCCGCGGCAAGCACGCCTTGAATGGATGCGCTCCGCTCCAGCCGGTCGCCGCTTCGCGCGCGCGCCCGCCGGATTTGGGCCGCGGCCAGCGCGAGCACCTCGTCCCAGCAGTTCTTCACATGCGCCCCTCCAGCGGTCTTCCAGATCAGGTCCAAAAGGATTTTTCGTGCCAGGCTTTCCATATCCTCTCGCCCTTGAAGCAGCGCACATCCGCGCCGCAGTTTGCGCAGTATCGTCTACGAGTGCGCCAACCGGACAAGCTGTTGGAGGTAGCTCCTGGTTCGCGTGGCCGACTGGCTGCCTACTGGGAGACCTGAATCTCCAGCGTCTTCGTACCCTCGCCAGTGACCACTGCCTGCAGCTTGGCATCGACCTGCCAAAGGGCTACTAGTTGAAGCATCTTCCCCGGATCGTTCAGGTTTCGGTAGTGTAGCGTGCGGTGCTGAACGGGGAAGAAGATGTCGAGGCCTGTGGGATCCGCTTTCGGGATGTAGACGACGTAGCCGGGTCCACCACCGAGGACGTGACCGTCGATCTTCCAGGACTGTACGCGCCCGCCGCCTCGCACCTCTCGCAGAAGGTAGCCGCTCTGCTGCGATTGGGGTGGATATGCGGGCCGCGTTGCCCACAGTGAGCCGTCGTCGCCAACGGCCAGGGTCTCGTAGAGCGGCACCTTCCCCAGCGGCGTGAGCTTCGCATCTGCTCTGGACCATCGGTACACTGGGACGTTCTCACCGTCGACAACGCCCGAACCCACGGAGAACAGCGCATCATTCGGCGAGAGATAGGGCATGCCGCTCGGCAAGTTGAAGAGTCCGCTCGACGTTTGCCGCACCCCCAACGCGATCGATGCGGGTGCCGCCTTGCTCCTGCCCGCGGCGAAATTAATCAGCCCCGACCCGAGGTCAGTAGGAGGCCCTACCGGATAGATCCCCGCTGCAATCCACGTGAGGGACCCGTTCTTCCCGCCGAAAACGTAACCGACCACTTGGATCCATTGCCGCGATGTCGGCAACCGCACGGGAAGGTTGTAGGTCCTGGCCTGGCCGTTCGGGTCGAAGAGGATCAACCGGTTGCGCTGCGTCGGGGTGTCCGGAGGCGCCGGGCAGAGAAACCCGGTCAAGGGACCGTAGATGTCCGTCCACACCGAGGCGGGCGGTCGCAGCGCTACTTTCCCGACCGCACTTCGGATAAGGCCGCGTACCAAAGCCGCAGCTCCGGATCGGCCAAGAGGGTGTGGCCCGGGCCGCTGACCGGGCAGCGCGGCACCTCGGAGAACGTGAAGATTCCCTGGCGCGTTACGAAGTGAAGATTCGCCCTGCCGCTACCGCAGCCGCCGTGGCCTACGCCACTAAGCAGCGGCAGGCTGTTCGCAGTCCGGCGAAGCCGCTGCATCTCCCCGGCGTCGGTGATGAGGACGGTCCGGTATGCCTCGCCAGTCTGGACGGCTATCACCACCCATTCCATGTCCCTGGGTACGAGGCTCGCCGTCGGCCTTGGCGGCACGATGATGCGCTCCATCGCGATCGAGTAGCGCAGTACACCTCCACTCTGCTCAGCTGTCGAAAGCACCACGAGCGCGTTCTGCCCATGCTGGAAGGACCAGAACGGTCGGCAGCCCTGCACCGGGCTGCACGACTCGCCCGAGCCCTCGCTCGTGTATCAGAGCGCCGTCAGGCGCGGCGCGTAGTAGGCGTGAACTTCGTCCGACGCGCGGGCGATGCGGTAGGTGCGCACTTGCATGTGCAGGTAGAACGAGCCCAGCGTCTCCTGCGGCGCCAGCGAGTTCGGTGTGGGCTGCGCGCCGGAGGGCGGCGGCACGGGGATCGACGCGCCCACCATAGGAGGCGTCTTGGACCCCGTGGCAAGGTCAGGCGACGCCACCTGAGGCGTGTCGCGCTGTATCACCGTCGCGCCGGCAAACGTGAACAGCAGTAGCACCATGAGTGCCGCGAGCGTGCGTGCTGTGCGTGAGTTGTGCCTACCGTCTCCACCGCCACCCGAGGACGGACTCCCGGTCGGCGGCATCATGGGCAACCGCCTCCCCTGTTCGGGAGGTCTTCGCGCTTGGCTGCCCAGATCCTGTCAACGCCTGTCCTCGTGCGTCGTGTGCGGCACCGAGACGCCATGTCATTTATGACAGGGCGTCGTCACCGTGCCGAGAGCTCCTCGGAGATGCTCATGATCATGCGCGCGAGCAAGGCGCCCCGAACGGGAATGGAGGGCACCTCCACGTACTCTTCGGCGCTGTGTGCGCGACCCCCGACAGGCCCGAGCGCGTCGAGCACCGGGATGCCGGCCGCCGCCAGGCGGTTGCCGTCCGATCCGCCGCCCGTCGTGATGTCGCGCAGCTCTACGCCGAGTTCGCCCGCGGCCTTTGCCGCGTGACGCAGGAGCCACTGCGTGCCTGGCCCCTTCTCCATCGGCGGCGAGGAGAACCCTCCCGTGAGATGCAGCGTGACATCCTTGTCCTCCGCCTGCTCCGCAGCTGCGCGCAAGAGCCGCAGCGCCGCCTCCATGTCCTCTACGCGGGCGATCCGCACGTCGATCTCGCAGCTCGCCTCCTCCGCCACCACGTTCGCGCGCGAACCGCCGGACAGCACGCCTACGTTGAAGGTCGCCCCCTCGAGGCTGCCGTTCAGCCGCGATATCTCGACGACCCTGCGGGCGATCTCCGTGATCGCGCTGCGCCCGTTCTGCGGGTCGACGCCGGCGTGCGCCGCGCGCCCATGCGCCGTGAGACGGAACGTGCCCACCCCTTTGCGCGCCGACACGACCTCGCCGCCGGGGCGGCCGGGCTCCAGCACCAGCGCGGCGTCGAAGCCCTGCGCGCAAGCGAGGATGCGCTCGCGCGAACGCACGGCACCCATCTCCTCGTCGCCCGTGCAGAGGAGGCGCAGCGTGCGGTACCGGGCGCCGGCCGCCTGCAGTGCCTTCGCCGCCCAGATCGCGAGGGCGATGCCCGCCTTCATGTCCGCTACGCCCGGCCCGTACGCGCGGTCCCCTTCGAGGCGAAAGGGCCTGCGCTGCGCCTCGCCGTGGCCAAACACCGTGTCCATGTGGCTGAGCAGCAGGATGGTCGCCTCGCCGGCGCCGGAGAAGTCGGCCTGCAGAATGTCGCCTGCCCCGAACCGCTCCGTATGCGCCCCTTCGCCGCGCAGCCGCTCCTCAAGCCAGTCCATTGCGCCTGCGAGTGCGGACGGATCGTCGCTCGGGGTGTCCATGGAGACGAGAATTTCCAGGTCCGCTAGCAGGGACTGGAGATTCCCGTCGAATGTCTTTAGAAAATCCGTCTGCATCGCAATGGCCTCCTCGAACATCACAACACTATCGGCACTATAGGGGTACCAAATCCAACTTCGGTGGCTAGAGGCGAATGGAATTGCTTTCGCAAAGAGTGAAGCCGTCACCGCTTGTTGTCCAGATGCAGCACGCTCGTCCCGCCGCTTCAGGCGGCGCCGATTGCGGAGAACGGCCTTGAATAGATTCCTTGCGCTGGTGCCCTACGGCGAGGCGACCAGCTTCCCTGGCCGTGCCGAATGGAGCTGGCATCTGCAGTCCCAGGCGGAGCGGGTTGCATCGCCGCTGCGCCTCGCCGTGACGCTGTTCATGTGCATCTGGTGGGCCGCCGCGCCCCATCCTGCCGTCGCCAGCGAAACCGCCGTGTGGGCGCTCCTTGCGGCCGGACTTCTCTTCGCTCTGCTGGACCTCCTGGTCCTGCGGTTCTTTCCGGAGATCGTCGCGAGAGTGCCCGTGGCCACGGCCGTCGTCGACCTCCTGCTCGTCACCTTTATCGTCGTAAGCTCCGGCGGGCCGAAGAGCCCCTTCACGGCGGTCTTCTTTCTCGTCTCGATGGGGATGGCGCTGCGATTGGCCCCCGCGTGGGGGTTCGCCTTCTCGGTGCTGTATCCGGGAGCGTACGCCTTCGCCACGCTCCCCGGGGGCAGCACGTTCAACATCGGCGCGGATCTCCTTTTGACCCTCGGCGCGACCATCTGGGCCGCCCAGGTCCGGGAGGCCCGCATCGAACACCTGCGCGACCCCCTGACGGGCGTATTCACGCGCAGCTACGCCCTCTTCCACCTGGAGCAGCTGGCGCGCAAGGCAGCCGGGCCCTTTGCGGTCGGGTTCATCGACCTCGACCACTTCAAGCGCGTCAACGATACGTTCGGCCACCTCACCGGCGACCACGTGCTGCAGCAGTTTGTGCGCGTCGTGTCCGCGGAGCTGCGCAGCGAGGATCTCCTGGCACGCATCGGCGGCGACGAGTTCCTGGTCATCTGGCCGGATCTCGGCGTCGCCGAGGCGCGGCCCGTGGCGGAGCGGCTGCGGATCGCGATCGCGGAGGCGCGCATCCACC
>JAKAPV010000096.1:5803-9811 GCA_021806845.1 Bacillota bacterium
CGTCTATCGGCCTCGCGGAGGCGCAGCCCGTCCTGCGCCCGCAGCAGCTGCTGCGAGAGGTGGATCGGCGCCTGTACCAGGCGAAGGCAGACAGGAACCAGGTCGCTTCCGTCTCCTAGAAGGCGGGCACGCTCCAGCTGACGCCGCCGTCGATCGACTCCAGCACCCTGCCACTGCCCGCGCGGCTGCCGACCAGCCATATCGATGTGCCGCTCATGGAAATCGCCATTGGGGAGAAGAAGGCCGGGATGTCCGCCGCCGGCACCGTGCGAATCGGCAGCTGGCGCCAGCTTTGGCCGCCGTCCTGCGTTGTTGTCAGTGCCAGGAGGTCGCTCGGGGGCCCCGGCTGCCAGGACACGAAGACAGCCGCGGCGCGCTGTGCGGCGAACGGCCCTGCCTGCAGGCCGAAGAGGCTCTGCTGCGCGCTCGGGTACATGCCCTGCACCGCGAAGAGCGGGGCCGCCAGCGGCTCCTGCCAGCTCTGTCCGTAGCCCTGGTTGGCGTAGACGACGTACGGCTGATGCTCCATCTGTCCCTGGTTCGACGTCAGGAGGAGCCATGCGGCAGAGCCCGACGCGGCCAGCGCCGCCGTCCACCCCTGCCGCTGCGAGAGCGCGGTCGAAAGAGAGCGGCTCCAGGTCTGGCCGCCGTCCCGCGTCACCCAGACCGCAAACGCGGAGGGGCCGCCCGTGACGGCCCAGCCCGTCTGCGCACCGGCGAAGCTCACGGCGGTGACGTCGCTCAGGCTCTCCTTGCTGTATGGCCCGGCGGGCCCCGGCGCGCCATAGAGATCCCCGGCGGCCGTGAGGATGGTCGTCGCCCCGCCCTGCGCGAGGTGCACCGCCGCCGCAGGGCCGAGGCCTCCAAAGACGGCCTGCCAGCGCCTGCCGTCCCACGCGAGGACCTGGCCGTCTTCTTCCAGGGCGAGCCCTGCGTCCGCGGCCGTGAAGTCGATGGCCGAAATCGTCTTCTGGCCCTGGTAGATGCGGGTCCAGCTGTTGCCGCCATCCCTCGTCTCGAGCACGATGCCGTTTCCGGCGATGAACCCGAGCTTCGGCGTCAGGAACTGCACCGCGTCGAGCGCCGGGAGTGCCTCGCGGAAGGACGCCGCGGCACGCACGCTATGCCTTCGTCCCGCCTTCTGCGTCTTGGCGGTCGCGCCGCATCCCTGCAAAAGCAGCGCGCCGCAGGTCAGGAGCGCAATGGGCCAGACGAGCCTTCGCCGCATGGCGTTCATCCGCATGCCTCCCCCGGAGAGCTCTTGGACCTAGACGCCGGCGCCGATGCAGTACTCTCCGAGATTATCCGTCTGGAACCTGTCCTGGTCGAGGGAGCTCGAAGAGCCCGTCTGGACGATGCAGACCCCCCTCGGCGACGGGATGACCGCGTTGCCGGAGAGCGACTGCCAGAACCGGTCGGCCGCAACGCTGCCCGCCTGGGCCGCCGTCAGGGGCTGGGGCACGCCGTAGTAGACCCCTGCGCCGTAACCGGCGGACTGCACGGCAGCGCTCCAGGCGTTGATCCAGTCGAGCAGCTGCTGCGAAGAGACGGTGCCGGTGCTCTCCACGTCGACGAAGATGTATGCGCCCTTCGGGTAGCCGACCCGCTCCGCGGCCGCGATCGCCTGCTGCGCCCGCTGGTAGCCGGTCTCGCCCGAGAAGGCCGGCGTGTAGTAGCCCTGGAAGAGGAGCACGTTCATCGCGCCGAGGCTCGCGGCGTACTGCTGGTCGAACGAGGGCGCCAAGGTGTTGAGGACGATCGTCCCGTACCCCTGGCTCTTCCAGTTCTGCACCTGGGCTGGGGTGGCCGGGGAATCCGGGGAGTCGAGGGCCTGGCCCGTCATGGGAAGCGGGACCGCGACTTCGACCTCCTGCGTCGCGGAGGAGAGCCCGGCCGCGCTCGCTGTGATGGTGGGTGTTCCGCCTGCGCTGTCCCCGTAGTAGAAGGTGGCGCTGCTGCTGCCCGCCGGTATCATGACGGCCGCCTGCGGCGCGCCTTGCGACATGGCCGCGAACTCGTGCTGCGGGGAGGTGGACCCGAGCGAGACCACTACCCCCGTCGCGGGCGCGGGCACAGGATTGCCTTGCGCGTCCGTCAGGGTGACGGTGAAGGGTCCGATGGCGGCCGATGCGCCGGCGGCTCCCGTCAGCGGCCCGGAGATCGTGAGCTGCGTTGGGATGTCAGACGTCAGGGAGACACTCGTCTGCGCGCTGCCGAGGGTCGGCACGGAGGCGATCAGCGTCGGCGACCCCTGCTGGCTGTCGCCATAGTAGAAGTGCGCGCTGCTGCTGCCCGCGGGAATCAGGATGGCGGCGATCGCTGGTCCCGAAGGCGTCAGGGCGAATGCGTGCACTCCGTAGGACGTCGAGCTGAGGTCCACCGTCTGGCCGCCGGGCGGCGCCTGGGCCGGGTTCCCGTAGGCGTCCTCCAGCGTGGCGGTGAAGGGTCCCAGGGAGGCGGTCGTGGCGGTGCCTCCGTTCTGCGGGCCGATGAGCGAGAGGTTGGCCGGCGCGCCCGCGGTGATTTGGACGGAGGTCGACGCGCCCGTGAGGCCGGTGCCCTGCACGGAGATGGTGGGGCTGCCGGCCGCCTCGTCACCATAGTAGAAGCTGACACTCGAGGAGCCCGCGGGCGCAATCACAGTGGAGACGGGAGCCCCGGACGGGCTGAGGGTGAATTCGTGCGGACCCGCGGAGGTCGAGCTCAGGTAGATCTGCAGGCCGCCCGCCGGCGCCGGCGCCGCGTGGCCGCTTAGGTCGGTGAGCGAGATGGTGAAGGGACCGATCAGCGCGCTGCCGGCGGCCAGTCCGCCCCCGGGCCCCGAGACTGCCAGCGCCGCAGGCGGGTTTAAGATCTCGGCGCTCGTCAGCTGGATCTGGGAGAATGCCGCGACGGTACCGCTTGGGTCCACCTCATAGAGGCCGACGTAGTCCCCCGCCGCCGCCGCGAGGTCTGTGCCCGGCACGTAGGGCGCGGCGCCCCCTGGCGCCGGCGCGTTCCAGAGCGGGGCGCTCAGTGGGCTCATCGATACCTCGGCTGCGATGCGGTCGCCGGCATGGGGTGAGACCGTGATGGCCGTCATGCCCACCGCGCTTCCGGGCGAGGCAAGCGGGGCGGTGGCAAGCGGCGGCACGGGCGACTTCGCCAGGTACGCCGCCAGCTGCGACTCTACGTGGAGAACCTGCGCCGATGTGAGAACGATCTGCGGTCCGAAGGTCGATGGGCTAAAGCCGCGCAGGATACCGATCGCCGCCGCTTCGTTGACATATCCCCAAGCCCACTTGCCGATCGTCCCGGCGTCACCGAAAGGCGGTGGCTTACTCGCGAACGCCGCCGCGGCGGACCCGAGCCCCAGCGCCAAAACCTCGGACTTCGCGACCTGCTCTCGGGTCAGCGAAGCCCCTGGGCGGAATGTCCCGTCCGGGTAGCCGGACATCCAACCTTGCTCGTATGCGGCCATGATCGACCCGTACGAGGGAGCCGCCGGCGGCAGGTCTGAAAACGCCTGCTTCGCCGAGGCGGCGGACGAGACGTGCAACTCCTCCACGAGATCCACCGCGAACTTGGCGCGGGTCACCGCAGAGGGTGCCGTGGCGCCGGCGGCGCTGATTGCAGGCGGGAATGAGAGTGTCATCATTGCAATTGCGGCGCAGCAGAGGACCCCGCGGGTTAGTCGCAAAGCAAGCCGTACCTCGCTTTCATGTTGACTCGAAAAATGGAGTGATGCATTACCGCAAGGCGAAAAGTCCTGATCCATGGTTCGCATGGATGCCCATGTAAGCGGGCACCTTTTCCTGTAACCATGGATAGAACTGTGGAATTTACGATGTCAATGTACCCATCACTGACATCTCATTTCAAGGATCGGAATGAATTACCAAGTGTTAGATGTCAATTTGTTCTTCTGTAATTTGGTTGTTAACGTGATCAGCAGGCCTCCGGCTCGGGGGCCCGCTTGCAATATGGCATATATTCCTGAACTGGTGATGCTGCACCATGCTACAGATC
>JAKAPV010000097.1 GCA_021806845.1 Bacillota bacterium
CGATGGGCGACTATGGTAATCTTGGCAACAGACAAATAACGACAAAGGCAAACTCGGTGAAAGCCGGGGACGCAAAGCCACGGGCCTAACCCCTTTGGGTACGGTCGCCGGGTTGCCGGACAAAGCTGAGGCGCAGGGGCCTTTGCCGTTCTGGCGAGGTCCCTTTGTCATATTGTCGCATTCCATGGCCGGTTCATCAGGGATAAGATCGCGCGATCCGGCGGCGCACTGCCAGTACTTTGCGCAAGGTTTGTGCCTAGGTCTCACACGGGAGGTTAACTTATGCGCCGCATGCGGCTTGACGACGAGGCGCTTGGATTCGCGCTCGCCGTGGCTCCAGCGGACAAGAGCGGGCTTGCGCTCGCAGCGCCGGGAACCACCATCACTGCGGAGCTGATGGAGCGCTTGCGCCGGGCCGGAATCCAGATCGTCTACGTGGACGACCCCGCATTCTCCGGCCTCTTCTTTCAAGCCGTCGTGTCTTCCGAGACGCTTGCACTTGCGACGGAAGTACTCGAGAAAGCCCGGGCGGATCTCGCCGCGAACCCCGATAAAGCGCTCGATTACCGCGCCTTCGCCCGCGTGGCGCGGTCCATCGAACGGGATGCGGACGACCTGTCGCTCGACGAGGCGATGGTGCTCTACCCCGAACACGAAGGCCAGCGGGATCTCGTCCACTCCCTCAACCGCGCGAGCCTCGCGGTCCGGCTCGCCCCGGTCCTCGATCTCGGGCGCTACCGGTTCGATCTCGGGCTGGCGGGGCTGCTCGCGGATATCGGGATGTGGTTCCTGCCAAGCGACCTCGTCCAGAAGAAAGGTTCACTGGAGCCCGAGGAGCGAGCGCAGATCGAGGGACACGTCATGGACACGCTGCGCGTCCTTCCGATCGAACAGGGGTGGGGCTCCGTCTCGCGGGTGGCCATCTCCCAGCACCACGAGCGCATGGACGGCAGCGGCTACCCAAAGCAGCTGCGCGGAGAGGAGATCCACCGCACCGGACGCCTGATCGCCGCCTGCGACGTCTTCACCGCCCTGACGCTGGAACGCCCCGGCCGCGACCTCTTCAGTCCCGCGGAGGCGCTCGAGTTCATCATCGGCGGAGCGGACTCGGCCTTCGACTTCGACGTTGTTACCGCATTCCACCGCCACGTGCCGCCATATCCCGTCGGTACGGAGGTGCAGCTCTCGACCGGCGAGCGCGCGGTCGTCACCGAGGTGCGCGGGCTGAAGTCGCGGCCGGTCGTGCGCGTCTTTTCAGATGCCCAGGGGAACCGGCTCGACACCATCTACGAGACGGACCTCTCGGAGAGATCGGAGCACGCCCGGACGATCGTCGGCGTCATCGGCTAGAGGGATCGCACGTACCGAGACGGTGCCGCGGACACATCGAAATGGTCAGAATCTTCGCAAGCGCCTGCTTGGGGCGCTTGCCGTCTTTCAGGGGCGCCGCCTGCGGGCCTGTCGCCACTGCGCGAAGCGCCGCAGGAAGCTCGACGCCTCCTCGTCCTCGAAGGGCTTGTCGAGCCGATAGCGCGCGCGCTCATAGGCGGAGAGCGCCTCCTCCGGCCAGCCCTCGCGCTGCGCCACCCGACGCGCCGTCTCCGCGGGACCGATCTCTTGCGGCAGGACGTGGTGCCCGACCGCTGCGCGCACCCGGCCGCGCGCTCCCTCCCCGAAGCTGAGGCGGCGCCGCCGGCGCGTGATACCAGTGTAGCTGAGGGCCTGCGCGGCGGACGGCGTGTTCAGCTCGCCCGATGCGGACTCTTCATGCGCGGCCCGGCGATAGATGAGGTAGACGATCACCGCCCCGACGGCGAGGAGCAGCAAGAACTCCGACAGGTGGAGCACGAAGAGTGCGTGCGCGGGGGGCGCGTGCGGTTTAGGCAGCGCCCCGGGCGACTTGATCTTGGTGGTCGCGCCGTGGCGCTTCGGGTAGCGGAAGTGCCCGAGCAACAGCTCTCCCAGCCAGAAGAAGAGCAGCATGAAGGGATAGTAGACGTAGTAGGCGATCGTCCCGATGATCGCGAGCTGGCCGCCGAGGTAGAGGAGGCGCAGCCCCTCGATGAGCAGCGAAAAGACGGCGCTCGCGCCGAGAATGAGAGCTCCGAGCCGCTGTCCGGAGCGTGCCGCGGGACTGCCGGCGTGCCCCGCCGCGTCGAGGCTGTGCACGAAGGGAAGTCCGAAGAGGCCGGCCGCGACCACGAGGAGCGCCGGCAGCACGAGGAGCCCCGTGGGCGGGCTCCCGCTCGTGCCCAGGATGGCCACGGCGATCACGAGCCATATCGACAGGATGAACTCGGTGCGCAGCGCCCAGTAGGCGCCGTCCTTCTGCGTCGTGAGGGCCCGGTACGAGACGGCCGCGGACACGAGGAACGCCATCGGGTCGGGCCGCCCCTCCGCCAGCGCGCCGAGCACGCAGACGACCACCATCCCAAGGATGCCGAGGCGCTGCGAGACGCGCCTCGGCAGCGCCGTCAGGATGTACGCGAGCAGCGGCAGCCAGAGCGGCACGGGATCTCCGAACAACCCGGAGACGCCGTACGATACCGCAGCCAGCCAGGCGAGCGCGGTGGCGTCGAGGATCAGCCTCGCGAGCGCGCGTGGGCTCACGTTGCGCGCACGTGCAGGGGCCGCACGCCCGGCGGCACCTGTGCATCCTGTTCGGGGTCGGCTTCGCCCGTCTGCAGGAAGTAGGTCTTGTGGCTGCGCGACGCCCGAAGGAGCGCGAGCTGCAGGTCCTTCGTGAGATACGGGGCGATCGTCACCACATGGACGTGGTAGGGGAGGCGCGGCACTTCCTCGATCATGATCCGGGGCAGGTCCCGGAAGAGCCCCGGCGGTCGCAGCTGCGCCAGGGCCTCCAGCAGGCGCGAGAGCTGGCGCGCGCCCGTGCGGGGGCGCTCGCGGTAGGAGAAGGCCCTGCGTCCCGCGACGGCGGAGAAGACGCCTGTGACGTAGAGGCCCACCGCCTGGCCCCTCTTGATGAGGTCGCTCGCGATCGAGGCCGTGATCTCGACTGTGCGCTCGAGCACCTCGACGTCGATCCCCTCCCAGGGCAGGCGGGCCGTCGTGGGGTCGAGGAAGAGGGCGGTCGCGGCGGTGGCGACGGTCTCGTACGTCTTCACGTGGAGCTCGCCGCGCCGCGCGCTCTGCCGCCAGTCGATGCGGCGCAAGGGGTCGGTCGGCTGGTAGGCGCGCGGGCCGAGGTAGTGCGTCTCCTCATCGAGGAACGAGTGGCCGCGCCGATCGCCGATCGGCAGCGTCCGCTGGAGGTCCGCAGTGATGGCGTGCAGGCGCGGGTAAACGAGCAGGGGGGACGTCTCGGGGTCTGTGCGGCGCACCTCCTGGAGGCCGAAGGGGTCCGACACCCAGGCATCCGCGGGCCCGAGCTGGTGGAGGCCGCGCTGCTCGAGGGTGGCCGTCACCTTGCGCTCGACGACCTGCCTCCCCCCGAGGGAGAACGGGAGCGGCATCACCGCATCGATCGGGGAGAGCTCCACGTGCATCTCCTCAACCTTGATCCGCCGCGCGAGGTGCACAAAGACCCGCAGCCACGGCAAGGGCAGGCGGGCGGGGTTGCGCACCTCGACGCGCAGCTCCGTCGGCTGTCCGGGAAAGATCCGCCGCGGCCGCGCTCGCACGGACACCTGCAGGTGGGAGCCGGCGAAGCGCTTGTAGTACCAGGAGACGAGGACGATCGCCAGCGCGACGCTGAGCAGGCCAGACAGCAGTGCGTCGGCGTTCACGACCGCGACCACGAGGCCGATGCCGATCAGGAGCGAGAGGCCCTGGTCCGTGGTGTCGATCCGGCTCCGGCGCAAACGGTCCTGGCGGTGGTCGACGGCCGCGGACATCGCCAGATCGCGAGCGTTCGGCGGTCCGGAGCGGCTCATCGTCCCGGGCCTTCGAACGGCACCTCGATCTCGGCGAGGGCGGTTTCGACCATCTCCGCCTGCGTCGAGCCCGCAAGCTCGGCGCTTGCGTCCAGCATGAGCCGGTGCGCGAGCACCGGCTCCGCCAGGGCCTGCACATCGTCCGGCACGACGAAGTCGCGGCCGCTCACGAGCGCCCTCGCCTGGGCGGCGCGCGCGAGGCCGAGCGTCGCCCTCGGGCTCGGACCGAGCGCGACGCCGGAGCGCTCGCGCAGGCCGCGCGTGAGCGAGACGATGTAGCCGAGCACGGGCCCCGAGAGCTCGATGCCCTGCGCCGCCGCCTGCAGCGCCTTGATGTCAGCGGGCCCTGCGACCGCCTGCACGTCCTCCAGGCGGTTTTTGGAGAGGTGCAGGCGCACGAGCGCCTCCTCGGACTCCCGGGCGGGATAGCCGATCGCCGTACGCAGGAGGAAGCGGTCGAGTTCCGCTTCCGGCAGCGGGAATGTCCCTTCCTGCTCGATCGGGTTCTCGGTCGCGAGCACGAAGAAGGGGTCCGGCAGCGGCTTCGTCTCGGCGTCGACCGTGACCTGGCGCTCCTGCATCGCTTCGAGCAGCGCCGACTGGGTCCTCGGGGTCGCGCGGTTGAGTTCGTCCGCCAGGAGGAGATTTGTGAAGACCGGCCCGGCCCGGAATTCGAAGCGCTCGTCGCGCCGGCTGTAGACGTGCAGCCCTGTGACGTCCTGCGGCATGAGGTCCGGAGTGCACTGCAGCCGCTGCGTCTGCAAAGAGAGGGCGCGCGAGAGCGCGCGCACGAGCATCGTCTTGCCGACGCCCGGCACGTCCTCAAGCAGGACATGGCCGTCCGCAACCAGGGCCGTGAGCACCAGAAGGATGGTCGGCCGCTTGCCGACGATCACCTTTTCCACTTCGTCCGCGATGCGCGCGCAAAGAGCGCTCGGTTCAGTCAAAAGCTCGCCTCCACTCGGTGCTAGGCGAGACTTCTCGGATGTTAATTACTGTTCCTGCCATCCCCGCGGCCGCAGGTGCCCGCCATGTCCGCGCGCCCTTCGGCAGGTGCCTTTCCTACGGGTGCTTTTCGCTCTCCGGGTACGGCAGGACGTAGATCGTGTCGCTGATCCTGCGCACCTCCGCGACGCCAGGAACGAGCACGAGGTGTCCGCAGAGGACGTCGACGTCCATCGCGAAGCCGTCCATGCGGCAAAAGCCGCTGCGGATCAGCCGGTGGCGCACCGAGATGCCCGGCAGACTTGCAATGTCATCGCCCAGCCGCTCCAGAGGCGCCTTCGCAAGCGGGCCTGCGACCAGGATCACCGGCTGCCCGGGCTCCTGCCGAGCGGTCAGCACGAGGTGGCGCAGAAAGCGCTCTGCGACGGCGCGGTCCGCTTCCGCGAGCAGGCCGACGAGACGATGCAAAAGATCGCGGCTCGCGGGCTCGTCGAGGTCCCAGGAGAGCATGGCGCAGCGCCGGATGGCGTCCTGTGGATAGACGGGTTCCTGCACATCTTGTGGCTCCTCTCGGACGATCCTGCGCAGGCACTTTCCTCCGACGGTAGCCCGCAACGGGACTTCCTGCAGTCTCTCCCCGGGTATCGGTCGCTCGACACGCGGCTGCCCGATGCGCGAAAGAAGGCCATCCGCAGGACTCCCTGTCGTCCCGCGGTCGACAGACCTCGCGATCCAATGCGGCGCCGCATTGCGATGATCGGGACAGGCACTCGGACGGGAGGCACCGGCATGGCCCTTCATCAGGCGTTTTTGGCCATCGAGTCACAGCTCTACGTCGGACGTGCGGAAGAGCGGAGGGCGCTTTCGGAGCTCCTGCGCCTGTCCGCGCAGAGCCCGGTGGCCGTGTATATCCATGGTCCGCGGGAAATCGGCAAGTCCGCCCTCTTGCGGGCGTTCGTCCGCGACAGCGGCCGCAAGGCGGTCACCTTGCGCGGCGCACAGGCCCAGGAAGGCGCACAGGCAATCCTTGGCCTCCTCAGCCAGGGCCTCGCCGCCATCGGCGTTGCGGCGGAGTCCACCGTTTCCGGCGTGCGGGCGGGATTGCACGAGGCGGCGCGCCGGGAGGGCCTCGTGCTCGCAGTGGACGGCTACGATGAACTCGGCGCGGCGGAGCGCTGGCTGCGCGAGGAGATCCTCTACCACGTCGGGGCGGGCGCGATGATCGCCCTCTGCGGGTGTAGCGCACCAGCCCAGCTCTGGCCGGGGGAGCGCGTATGGCGGGCTTTCGTCCGGCCGCTTGAGCTTGCGCAGCTGCCGGCCGGCGAGGCGGACGAACTCCTGCGCCGGCTGGGCGTCGCCCAGGCGAGCCTGCGCGCAGCGGCCATCGCGGCGGTGGGCGGCTGGCCCCGCTGTCTGCTCGCGGGCGCAGACGCCCTGCAGAGCAGCGCAGCCTGCGGCCCGGCCGATGTCGCCGGACGGGTCATCGAGCAGATCCTGCACCCCGGTTCGCGCCGCTCGCAGTGGCGCGCCCGGGGAAGCGCCGGGGATGAGCTGGTGGCCGCGGCGGCCGTATTGCCGTCGATCCGCCGCGACACCTTGCGGGTGGCCGTCGGGAGTGCCTTGCTGGACCAGGGCTGGGAGCTGCTCATGCGCATCGCGCATCCCGGCGCGGACGGATACGAGTTCCCGGCGAACCTCGCCGCTTCGCTCGCCGCCCAGGTCCAGCGTATCCGCCCCTGGCAGGCGGAGCGCTGGCGCGAGGCGGTCCTCCAGGCACTGCTCGCGCGGCTGCGGGCCCATCGCCAGTTGCCGCTCCTGCCGCAGGACTGGGGGGAGATCGCGCTGCTTGCCCGGCGTGCCCCGTGGCAGCCTGCGCTGCACCCTGCTGCGGAGCGGTCCGGCGGATGGCATGTCCGCCGCGACCTCACGGAGGCAGAGGGTCTTGCGCTGCCGGGCGCCTCTCACGGTGACAGAGCCCTATGCGAGAAACTGCTGAAACTCTCCCCGGATTCCATCCTGGTGCTGCGCGGGGGTGCAGGCGAGATGCTCGGCTGGCTCGCGACGGTGCCGTGCACGCAGCGCGGCGGCCCGCTCGCGGAGCATCCCGACTGGCGCTCACTCCCCTCCGGAGGCGGGGGACACCACTCCCTTTGCCTGATCCTGGCGGCGGCCGGGGAGGCACCGCAGGCACCCGGCGCAGTGGCTACCCTCGTGCGGGAGTCGATACCGGACTGGATCGCCGCGCGCAAAGTGTATGCGCAGCGCGGCTCGCTGCGCGGTGCGGGCGGCGAGGACCTCCTGCCGCTGCTCGGGTTTCGGGGGGCGTCCGAGAGGGCGCAGTGGCTCGAGTTCGAGGCGCCGGGACAGCCCCACCAGCTGCTGGAGCGGCTGCCCGCGGCTCCGCGCCTGTGGACGCCGCCCGAGCGGGAGCGCGCGGCGGCCGTGAAGGATGCGCTCGGGCGTCTCTTTATGGACGACTTCTCCGGCACGGCGCTCTTTGGCTACCTCAGGGAGCGGGACGGCGAGCACGCCGACCCGGCTGCGTATCTGCGCGACGCCCTGCTGTCTTCAGACCTCGGCAAACCGGCAGGCGTCGGGCGCGAAATCCTGCAGCTCTACTACGTCGACCGGCTCGGAGGGCACGAAGCGGTCGCGGACCGCCTCGGCCTCCCGCGCGCGACCTACTTCCGGCTGCACAAGCAGGCGCTGCAGCGCCTCGGTACCGCACTGTTCGCCTAGGCCCAAAGGAGGTCCAGCATGAGGAATGCCGGGAGGAGGCGGACGCGCCGCGGCTCCTATTGGCCCCTTGCCTGCGCGGCGATACTCTGCTCGCTGGGCCCGGCAGCCACCGCCGCTGCAGGCAACCCGCAGAGTCTGCAGATCCGCATATCCGCAGGTGTGCGCACGGGTGCCGGCGCGTCCTATACCGCGAGCATCTCGAACATCCCGCCGGCGGTGCAGGATGTCGCGATCTACGCGGGCTCTCCCTCGGCTGCGGCTGCGGTCGCGAACCAGACGTGCGTCAGGGCACCCGGTGATGCGTGGGAGTGCAGTTTTACACTGACCGCGCAGGAGATCGCCAGCCGCGGCACGTCTGTGTTCGCGCTCTCCTATCCCGCCGGCGCGTTCGGTGCAGCGGTCCGCCCAAACGGCGCGAGTCCGGCGGTATCGGTCGCTGCGGCAGCGATGCCGGCGGCGCCGCCGCTTCTCGAAATCCTGCCGCTCGCCTTCATCGGTATCGCGCTTGCGGGCATGCGACTTCTGAGGGAGCGTCTTGCGCGGCTTTAAGTCAATCCTTAGCTTGCGGTGGTACGTTGCACATGCCAAAGCTTTCAGACGGCAAATAGGAGGTATGGCACGTGCAAGTCAAGACCATCGTGCCGTTCGCGGTCGTCGCCGTCCTCACTTCACTGGCGACCGTCGCGGCGTCATCGATCCTCTCGAACGGCGCTCCGACGACGCCGGTCGTAGTGGCGCAGAGCGCACAGCCGCAGGTCATCACCACGTCGACGGTTCCGGACATGGTCGCGAAGGTGAATCCCGCGGTCGTGCAGATCAACGCGACGCAGACGCAGACGGTGCAAAACTTCTTCGGCCAGACCCAGTCGCAGAGCGTCGGGATGCTCGGCTCCGGGTTCCTGATCTCGTCGAGCGGCTTGATCGTGACGAACGATCACGTCATCAACAACGGGCACAACATCGAGGTGACCGTGCTCGGCTACGCGAACCCGTTCCCGGCGAAGGTGGTCGGAGCCGACTACAACCTGGACCTCGCGCTTTTGCAGATCCAGGCCCCGAAGCCGCTTCCGTACCTCACGTTCGCGAGCACGAGCAGCACCGTGATCGGTGAGCCGGTCGTCGCGATCGGTATGCCATACGGCCTCAGCCACACGGTGACGGCGGGCGTCGTGTCGCAACTCGGTCGCCCGCTGCAGATCCAAAGCCGCATGTACCGCACCCTCTTGCAGACCGATGCGGCGATCAACCCCGGCAACTCGGGCGGACCGCTGCTCAACTACGAAGGTCAGGTCGTCGGCGTCAACACCGCCGTCTCGACGCAGGGCCAGGGCATCGGCTTCGCGATCCCGAGCACCGAGGTGACGCAGGCGCTCCCCTACCTTCAGAAGGGGCAGTCGATGCCCGAGAGCTGGATCGGCGTCAGCATCGTGGACATCCAGAGCGCGCCGCAGGTGCCGCAAGGCTATACGGCGCAGGACGGAGTCCTCGTTGAGCAGGTGATCTCGGGCAGCCCGGCCGCGAAGGCCGGCCTGCAGGTCGGCGACGTGATCCTGGCCTTCAACGGCAAGCCGACGCCGACCTCGAATGACCTGATCGCGGATGAAGTGAACGCGCAGGTCGGGCAGAAGGTCGCCTTGACGATCTGGCGCAACGGTTCAACGTTCACGGTCAATGTCGTGCTCGGCGCGATGCCGGCGCACGGCGGCTAACGGATAAGCGCGAAGGAGGACGGCCGCGCGGTCGTCCTCCTTCGCTTTGTGCGCCACCGATGCGTGACCCGTGAAGCGCCTCTTCCCTGTTGGCCGGTCGTTCAGCGCAGCCCTCTGATCCACTGGCCGAACATCGGCTCAATCAGCCGATAGTCACCGCGGCCTTCTCTTGTGATAATCCCCATGTCTATGAGCCGCTTGAGCCCTTCCTCTATCCTGTTGTCCTTGACATTGGCCGAGTATGGCTTCCTGCCGTCGGCGATCGCCTCCAGCACGGCAGCGTGGTGGGCTTGCTGGCGAACAGCAAGCCACTGTTGAGCGTAGAGATGGTTGAGGCTCTCAAAGGCGGATTCGTACCCCTTCAGCACGTCGTCAGCGCTAATCGCCTTCCCTTTGCGCAGCCGCACGATGGAGAAAGCCTGTTCCGCAACCAGCATGACGCAGTGGGGGTGCCCGCCGGTCTTCTCCTGGATCATGTCCAGCGCCTGCGCTGTGATCGTCAGGTTGTACTTGAGAT
>JAKAPV010000098.1 GCA_021806845.1 Bacillota bacterium
CGCGTTGGTGACTTCCTTCTTCGCCCAGTCCCACACGTCGATGACGCGCTGGTAGCGCTCGTCGTTCGTGATCAGACCGCGCCGGAACTGGGCCTCGATCTTCTCGACGCGGGACTCCGCATCCCGCAGGATCCGCTCCTTGTCGGCCGGCACCTGGATGTCGGATATGCCGATCGTCGTACCGGCGATCGTGGCGTAGTGGAATCCGAGCTCCTTGATTCCGTCGAGGACGTTCGCCGTCTCGGCGGTGCCAAGGCGCCGGTAGGTCTCGGCGACGAGCGCCGAGAGCTCCTTGCGGCCGACGACCCGGTTCTGGTAGCCGAGCTCCGGCGGCAGCTTCTCATTCAAGATCAGGCGGCCGAGCGTCGTCTCGAGGCGCTCGCCGCTCCTGCGCACGGTGATCCTCGCGTGCAGGTCGAGCTCCTGCGCCTGATAGGCGCGCAGCGCCTCGTCGATGCCGGTGTAGATCTTGCCTTCGCCGCGAGCGCCCTGGCGCTCGATCGTCAGGTAGTAGCAGCCCAGTACCATGTCCTGGGTAGGGGTGACGACCGGACGGCCGTCCTTCGGGTTCAGGATGTTGTGCACCGACAGCATCAGGACGCGCGCCTCGGCCTGGGCCTCCGCCGACAGCGGCACGTGCACCGCCATCTGGTCTCCGTCGAAGTCGGCGTTGTAGGCAGTGCAGACGAGCGGGTGGATCTTGATCGCGCGGCCCTCGACGAGGATCGGCTCGAAGGCCTGGATGCCAAGCCGGTGCAGCGTCGGGGCGCGGTTGAGGAGGACCGGATGCTCGCGGATGACGTCCTCGAGAACGTCCCAGACCTCGGCCCGAGCGCGCTCCACCATGCGCTTCGCGGACTTGATGTTGTGCGCGAAGCCGTCCTTGACGAGCCGCTTCATCACGAAAGGCTTGAAGAGCTCGAGCGCCATCTCCTTCGGCAGGCCGCACTGGTGCAGCTTCAGCGTCGGACCGACCACGATGACCGAGCGGCCGGAGTAGTCGACGCGCTTTCCGAGGAGGTTCTGGCGGAAGCGGCCCTGCTTGCCCTTCAGCATGTCAGAGAGGGACTTCAGCGGGCGGTTGCCAGGGCCGGTGACGGGACGGCCGCGGCGCCCGTTGTCGATCAGGGCGTCGACGGCCTCCTGCAGCATGCGCTTCTCGTTGCGGACGATGATGTCCGGCGCACCGAGGTCGAGGAGGCGCTTGAGGCGGTTGTTGCGGTTGATCACCCGGCGGTAGAGGTCGTTGAGGTCGGAGGTCGCGAAGCGGCCGCCGTCCAGCTGCACCATCGGGCGCAAGTCCGGCGGGATCACGGGAATGACGTCGAGGACCATCCAGTCCGGGCGGTTGCCCGACTGCCGGAACGCCTCGACCACCTCGAGCCGGCGGATGGCGCGAATGCGGCGCTGGCCGGACGAGGAGCGCAGCTCCTGGCGCAGGTCGACCCCCATCTGGTCGAGGTCCATCGCCTCCAAGAGCTCCTTGATCGCCTCCGCGCCCATGCCGGCGCGGAAGCCCTGGCCGTACTTCTCGCGGTACTCGCGGTACTCGTTCTCGGTCAGGAGCTGCTTCTCCATGAGGGGCGTCGTGCCCGGGTCGATGACGATGTAGCTCGCGAAGTACAGCACCTTCTCGAGGGAGCGGGGCGACATGTCAAGGATCAGCCCCATGCGCGAGGGGATGCCCTTGAAGTACCAGATGTGCGAAACGGGCGCCGCCAGCTCGATGTGCCCCATCCGCTCGCGGCGGACCTTCGCGCGCGTCACCTCGACGCCGCAGCGGTCGCAGACGATGCCCTTGTAGCGCACCCGCCGGTACTTGCCGCAGTGGCACTCCCAGTCGCGGGTCGGTCCGAAGATCTTCTCGCAGAAGAGCCCCTCGCGCTCGGGGCGCAGCGTCCGGTAGTTGATGGTCTCCGGCTTCTTCACTTCGCCCTTGGACCATTCGCGGATCTGCTCGGGAGACGCCAGGCCGATGCGCATCGAGTCGAAGTAGTTGACGTCGATCGTCCGCGTGACGCCAGGGTTCATTCCTGACCCTCCTCCTCGAGCTCGGGATCCTCCAGCTCTTCCTCGATCGGGCCAGGTTCATCCGCTCCGCCCTCTTCGTCGAGCGGCGGTTGCGGCTCCACCATGGCAGGCTCTCCACGCACGTCGAGGTCGAGGTCGCGGGCCGTCTCGACGATGTCGTCGTCGAACTCGCGGATCTCGATCTCGTTGTGCTCTTCGTTCAGGATCTTGACGTCGAGCCCGAGGCTCTGAAGTTCCTTCATCAGCACCTTGAAGGACTCCGGCACTCCGGGCTCCGGCACGTTCTCGCCCTTGACGATGGCCTCGTAGGTTCGGACGCGGCCGACGACGTCGTCGGACTTCACCGTGAGGAGCTCTTGCAGGGTGTAGGCAGACCCGTACGCCTCGAGCGCCCAGACCTCCATCTCGCCGAAGCGCTGCCCGCCGAACTGGGCCTTGCCGCCCAGCGGCTGCTGCGTCACGAGCGAGTAGGGGCCTGTGGAGCGGGCGTGGATCTTGTCGTCGACGAGGTGCGCGAGCTTGAGCATGTAGACGTACCCGACAGTGACCTCGTTGTCGAACGGCTCGCCGGTGCGGCCGTCGCGCAGGCGCGTCTTCCCGTTCGCAGGGAGTCCGGCCTCCTGCAGCTGGCTGAGGATGTTCTCCTCGTTCGCGCCGTCGAAGACCGGTGTGGCCATGTGCAGGCCAAGCACGTGAGCCGCCCACCCGAGGTGGGTCTCGAGCACCTGTCCGATGTTCATACGGGAGGGAACGCCGAGCGGATTCAGCACGATCTCGACCGGCGTGCCGTCCGGGAGGAACGGCATGTCCATCTCGGGCAGGATGCGCGCGATGACGCCCTTGTTGCCGTGACGTCCCGCCATCTTGTCGCCCTCGGAGATCTTGCGCTTTTGCGCGATGTAGACCCGCACCAGTTCGTTGAGGCCCGGCGCGAGCTCGTCGCCGTTCTCGCGCGAGAAGACCTTCACGTCGACGATGATCCCGCTCTCGCCGTGCGGAACGCGCAGCGACGTGTCGCGCACCTCGCGCGCCTTCTCGCCGAAGATCGCGCGCAGGAGGCGCTCCTCCGCCGTCAGCTCTGTTTCGCCCTTCGGCGTCACCTTGCCGACCAGGATGTCGCCCGGCCGCACTTCCGCGCCGACGCGGATGATCCCGCGATCGTCGAGGTCTTTCAGGACGTCCTCGCCGACGTTCGGGATGTCGCGGGTGATCTCCTCAGGACCCAGCTTCGTGTCGCGCGCCTCACACTCGTACTCCTCGATGTGGATCGAGGTGAAGACATCCTCGCGGACCGCCTTCTGCGAGATCAGGATGGCGTCCTCGTAGTTGTAGCCCTCCCAGGGCATGAACGCCACGAGGACGTTGCGGCCGAGCGCGAGCTCGCCGTTGTCGGTCGCGGGGCCGTCGGCGATCACCTCGCCGCGGGCGACCTCCTGTCCGAGGCGCACGATCGGGCGCTGGTTGATGCACGTGCCCTGGTTGGAGCGCACGTACTTGAGAAGCTTGTAGGTGTCGGTGTCGCCCTGCGGCGTGCGGATCGTGATGCGGTCTGCCGACACCGAAGACACGACGCCGGCGCGGCGCGCAACGGCGACGACCCCGGAGTCGACGGCAGCCTTGTATTCCATGCCGGTGCCGACGAGCGGCGCCTCGGCCTTCAGGAGCGGCACGGCCTGGCGCTGCATGTTCGAACCCATCAGCGCGCGGTTCGCGTCGTCGTTCTCGAGGAACGGGATCAGCGCCGTGGCGATGGACACGACCTGCTTGGGCGAGACGTCCATGTAGTCGACCTCTGCCGGCGGGATCTGCAGCATATCGTTCTTGTAGCGCACCGTCACCTTCGCGTTGGCGAAGTGGCCTTCCGAGTCGAGGGGTGCGTTCGCCTGGGCGATGACGCAGTCGTCCTCCTCGTCGGCGGTGAGGTAATGGATCTCGTCGGTGACGACGCCGTGCTCCTTGTCGACGCTGCGGTACGGGGTCTCGATGAAGCCGTACTCGTTGATCCGCGCGTACGTCGAGAGCGATCCGATCAGTCCGATGTTCGGACCTTCCGGCGTCTCGATCGGGCACATGCGGCCGTAGTGGCTGTGGTGGACGTCGCGGACCTCGAAGCCGGCGCGCTCGCGCGAGAGGCCTCCGGGTCCGAGCGCCGAGAGGCGGCGCTTGTGGGTCAGTTCCGCCAAGGGGTTCGTCTGGTCCATGAACTGCGAAAGCTGCGAGGAGCCGAAGAACTCCTTCACCGCCGCGACGACCGGCCGGATGTTGATCAGCGCCTGCGGCGTGATCGACTCCGCGTCCTGGATCGTCATGCGCTCGCGCACGACGCGCTCCATGCGGGCAAGGCCGATGCGGAACTGGTTCTGCAGGAGCTCGCCGACGGAACGCAGGCGGCGGTTGCCCAGGTGGTCGATGTCATCGACGCTGCCGAGCCCGTGGTACAGCGTTACGAGGTAGTTGACCGTGGCCATGACGTCCTCGCGCGTCTGCGTCTTGATGTCCGTGCCAGGCAGGCCGTTCGAGATGACGCGGACCGTCTCGCCGTCGCGGGTCCGGATGGTCACCTCGCGCACGCCGGCCGCGTCAAGCTGCTCCGCGAGTTCGCGCGTGAATGTCTGACCCGCCGCCACGAGCACGACACCGGTCTCCGGATGACGGAAGTCCTGCGTCGCCTGGGAGCCGACGATGCGCCGGCGGAGCGAAAGCTTCTTATTGAACTTGTAGCGGCCCACGGGCGCCAGATCATAGCGCTTGGCCTCGAAGAACAGGCTCTCGAGCAGCGTACGCGCCGAGTCGAAGGTCGGGGGCTCGCCAGGGCGGATGCGCTTGTAGATCTCGACGAGCGCTTCCTCTTCGGAGGTCGTCGGGTCCTTCTCGAGCGTCGCGACGATGTGCGGCTCATCCCCGAAGACCTCGAGGATCCGCGCGTTGGTGGAAAGGCCCATGGCACGGAGAATGACCGTGGCCGGCAGCTTGCGGGTGCGGTCCACCCGTACGGAGAGCACGCCGTTCGTCTCGGCTTCGAACTCCAGCCAAGCGCCGCGGTTGGGGATCATGGTCGATGCGTAGATCGGGTTGCCGTCGACGTCGAAGGTCCGGTGGAAGTAGACCCCGGGAGAGCGAACGAGCTGCGACACGATGACGCGCTCGGCTCCGTTAATGATGAATGTCCCTTTATCCGTCATGAGCGGGAAGTCTCCCATGAAGACTTCCTGCTCCTTGACCTCGCCCGTTTCCTTGTTGATCAGTCGTACGCGGGCCCGGAGCGGCGCGGCGTAATTGACGTCGCGTTCTTTGCACTCCTCCACATCGTACTTGGGTTCCCCCAGCGCATAGCCCACGAACTCGAGTACGAGCTTGCCCGTGAAGTCCTGTATGGGGCTCACGTCGTTCAGGAGATCTCTCAGACCTTCCTCCAGGAACCAGCGGTAGGACTTCTGCTGAATCTCGATGAGATTCGGCATATCCAGCACTTCCTGGATGCGCGCGAAGCTACGCCGTTCACGACTGCCAACCCTCACGGGATAGGCCAAAGCGCGATCCCCCCTCGTGCATGTCTGCCCTGCGCGCGCGCGCACTGACAGACTGTGACAAGTGTACACAATAGCAGAAGACGGCCCTGCGGTCAAGGATGGACCTCCTTGCCGCAAGCCGCCTCGCTGAACGTTGCGTCCGCTCGACTCGCTTTTCGGTTGCGATAGCAGTTCGCCGTTAGCGTTCCCACCTCCTGCACGCTTCTCGATCATCAAATCCTGCCATGCGCGGTAGCCTCTCGCTTAGCCGCGCGACGCCGTGAAAGTGCCTTCGGGGGCCATCGCGAGCAGCGCCAGCAACTCCGCGTGCCATGCCGAGAGGGGTCGGTCGAGCGGGTAGCGGCGGCGCGAGATGTCCGCGAGCAGCCGTCCCAGCGCCCCCTCCGCGAACGCCGAGAGCGTGCCCGGGTAGCGCAGCGCTTTGCGGTTGCGCAGAAACTCCTGGCGGTCGAGCACCCGGACGTGTAGCTCCCCACCCTCGTCGTGCGCCACGACGTCCAGGTCGAGGTCCAAGAACTCCACGCTGCGGGCGTCGGGGTTGACTTCCGGCGGCAGGCAGACGTCGGCGTAGAGGCCCCCGAAGGTCCCGTCGTCGCGATACCAGAGCGCCATCTTGTAGCCGCGATCCGTCCAGATGATCTCCAGACAGGGTTCGTGGTTGAACCAGCGCCGGCGGGTGCCGACGTACGACATCATGACGTCGCGTCGGACAAAGAACTGGCAGCCTTCGCCGGGGAACGGCCCGTACGCCGTCCAGCGCCGGTGCGGCGTGTGCGGGTATTTGTAGCTTGTGAACTTGTAGGCCTGCGCCACTCTCCGTCCCCCTAGCCGATCGGCGTCCCCGGCTCGACGTCCGCGTCCGGCTGCAGGAGCACGACGTCGCCCTCCCCCGGCACGCCGCCGAGCACCAGCACTTCCGACCGCACCGGTCCGATCTGGCGCGGCGGGAAGTTCACCACCGCCACGCAGAGCCGGCCGACAAGGTCCTCCGGCCGGTACCGCCCCGTAATCTGGGCGCTCGAGGTACGCTCGCCGAGCGGGCCGAAGTCGATGCGCAGCTTGTAGGCCGGCTGTCTGGCCTCCGGAAAGACGTCGGCCGCCACGATGCGGCCGACGCGCATGTCGATCTCTTTGAAGTCATCGATGGTGGCCACTCGTCCAGCTCCTCGCGTATGCCCGCTTCCTACCGTTCGCGGTGTTCCCAGTCGAGCAGGGCTGCTTTGGTGGCGGTCCCGCCGTCTGCTCCGTAGTTTCCGATCCCGCCCGCCTTCGGCACGACGCGATGGCAGGGAACGAGCAGGGCGAAGGGATTGCGCGCCATAGCCGTGCCGACCGCACGGGCGGCACCCGGATGGCCGATGCGCTCCGCGATTTCGCCGTACGTCGCGACCTCGCCTGCCGGTATTTCCATCGCCGCGCGCATGGCTGCAGCGCGGAACGGGGAAATGCCCGCGAAGTCCAGGTCGACCGGAAACTGCCGCCTGCCGAGCAGGTGGTCGCGAAGCGCCTTGCCCCAGGACTTCGGCGCGGGCTGTGCGCCCGCCGCCTCCCCGAGGGACACTTCCACGATCGTACCCTGCTCCAGCCAAAAGGAAACGTCGCCGAAAGGTGTGCCGGCGCGAAGAACGAAGTGCTCCATGAGTGCCTCCAATACTGAGTCGTTCGCCGGGCGGCGATCTGTTCCTGCGCGGCCCGGTAAATGACGGTCGCGCAGGGAAAATGCTGCAGGGACACCATCACCGGCCGGACGCAGCCATACGTCGCGGAGGGGGGCCATCGCGCTGTTTACATGGCCGCTGCGGGACGACGCGTGCCTACGGATCCTGGAGCGGCGCGACGCCGAGGCCCTCTTCGACCTCACGGACCGCTCGCGTGCGCATCTCAGGCTCTGGCTACCCTGGCTGGACCAGATCCAGCGCCTCGAGGACACCGAGGCGTTCATCGCGTCAGCCTTGCGCCAGTACGCGGACGGACTCGGGATGCAGGCGGGGATCTGGCGCGGTGCGCGGCTGGCCGGCGTCGCCGGGCTCCACCCCGTCGACTGGCCGAACCGCCAGAGCGCACTCGGATACTGGATCGGGCCGGAGCACGAGGGACAGGGACTGGTCACGCTCGCCTGCCGCGCCCTGCTGCACATGGCGTTCAAGGAATACGGCCTGCACCGCATGGAGCTGCGCGCCGCGACGGGCAACGCGCGCAGCCGGGCGGTGGCCGAGCGGCTTGGCTTCACGCTCGAGGGCGTCGTGCGGGGCGCGGAATGGCTCTACGACCATTACGTCGACCATGCTGTATACAGCCTGCTCGAGCAGGAGTGGCACGAGGGCCGCTGAACGCTTTCCTTAAGTAGAGCCAGGGGGTGCGCCATGCGGCAGAACATCGCGGGCAGTTCGACCTGGGAACCGATCGTCGGGTACTCGCGGGCCGTCCGGGTAGGAAGCGTCGTGGAGGTTTCCGGGACGACCGCTGCGCAAGGGGATGCGGTGATCGGAGAGGGTGACGCCTACCTGCAGACGAAGGCTGCGCTCGAGACCATTGCAAAGGCGCTAGCGACCGCGGGTGCGACGCTCTCGGACGTCGTCAGGACGCGCATGTTCGTGACGGACATCTCGCGCTGGGAAGAGTACGGCCGGGCGCACGGCGAGATCTTCCGCGACATCCGCCCGGTTGCGACCATGGTCGAAGTCAAGGCGCTCATCGACTCGCGCCTCCTGGTGGAAATCGAGGCGACGGCCGTGATCGGCGGCTGATGCCTAGCACACATCGCGGGCCGTCCGGCCCCCGGGGCGATCTGACATGAAGATCCGAGGCTCGCAGCTCCACGTCGCCACATATGGCGATCGAGCAGACCCTCCTGCGCTGTTCCTCCACGGTGGCCCAGGAATGGGCGCATACCACTTTGAAGCATGTCAGGCGGATCGTCTGTCGTCCTCGCTGCACTTGGTGACGTTGGATCAGCGCGGGACATTGAGATCCGCACCGCTTCGCGATGATGAGCCCCTCGGTATCCAGGACCTGATCGACGATTGCGAGGCTGTACGGATCGACCTTGGGATTCCGCAATGGTCTGTCATCGGGCACTCGTTCGGCGGCTACCTCGCCGTACGCTACGCTGAGGCGCACCCAACGTCGGTAGAACGCTTGGTGCTGGAGAACCCCACCCTTGACCCTGGCTCCTCTGCGCGTTCCCTGCTGTCCGCTGCTGCCTTTGAGTATGCGCTAACGGGCGATCAGGCAAGTGCGTACGCATGTTTTGCAATCGCATACACCGCGGATGACACCCCGGCTGCTACCTTGTGGAACCAACTTTCCACATGGCTCGGCGGGCTTGGGCAGCGCCGTGAGCACCTCTATATCTTTGGAGAGAACAAGCGCATCGTGGATGAAGTCATGGGAACCGCGCCGTTTCCAGAAGAGTGGTGGAGCCGTGGAGCCGTGCATCAGGCCCGGCTCATCTCCGACGGTGGCATCTTCACCCCGCTGCAGGAGCGTCTCTCGTCCCTCCCGCAGCCGACGCTGCTGATCAAAGGAAGGTACGACCACGTGTTTGCGATGGACCAGGTCGCGGCCTTCGTGAAAGCGAAGCCGGCGACACAGTGGAGTGTGTACGGGCACAGTGGCCACTTCGCCCACATAGAGGAGCCGGATCGGTTCGCAGCGCAGGTTGGCTCCTTCATCCACCAGACATCCTGAGCAGGGACGGAAACGCACAGGCGGCGGGCACGAGCCCGCCGCCTGTGACGCTCTGCCTGAAGGTTACTTGACCTGGGCCTCGGCGCCAGCCTCGACGAGCTTCGCCTTGATCGCCTCGGCGTCCACCTTGGAGACCTTCTCCTTGACCGCCTTCGGAGCTCCGTCGACGAGCTCCTTGGCCTCCTTGAGGCCGAGGCCGGTGACTTCGCGCACGATCTTGATCACGGGGATCTTGTTGCCGCCGGCGCTCGTCAGAATGACGTCGAACTCGGTCTGCTCCTCCTCGACGGCCGGCGCTGCCGCGGCGCCCGCCGGACCCGCCGCCGCGACCGCAACCGGAGCCGCAGCCGAAACGCCGAACTCCTCCTCGAACGCCTTGACGAGTTCATTGAGCTCGAGCACCGTCATGCCCTTGATCTGCTCCAGGATGTCTGCAACCTTGCTCATGCGTCTACCTCCTCAAACTTCTCGAAACTCTGCGGGACCTAGCCAGCCTGGGCGCGAGA
>JAKAPV010000099.1 GCA_021806845.1 Bacillota bacterium
GCGGCGTTCACGGTCGGCTCGATCTTGAGCGGCATCGCCTGGAGCGGCAGCGCGCTGATCGGGTTCCGCGTCCTGCAGGCGGTGGGCGGCGGCATGATCATGCCGGTGATGACCTCAATGGTCTTCAGGATGGTGCCGCGCGACCGCATCGGGACGGCGATGGGCGTGCTGGGCGTCGCGATCATCATGGCGCCCGCCCTCGGGCCGACGCTGGGCGGCTACCTCGTGCAGTACGTCGACTGGCGGCTGATCTTCTACATCAACGTGCCGATCGGCATCTTCGGCGTGATCGCTGCGCAGCGCATCCTGCCGCACTTCCAGCAGCACCCGGTCGGCCCTTTCGACACGGTCGGGTTCCTCGCATCGGCGTCTGGCCTCTTCAGCCTGCTCTACGCGCTGTCGCAGGGGCCGACGTTCGGCTGGAGCAGCGAGACGATTGTCCTGCTCCTGTACGCATCGCTAGTTCCGCGGATCTTTTTCGTCTGGTGGGAACTACGCGCCGAGCACCCGCTGCTCGACATGCGCGTCTTCAAGTACGGCGAGTTCGCCTGGTCGAACATCCTCGTGATCATCTCGACGGTGGCGCTCTTTTCGGGGATCTTCTACATCCCGCTCTTCCTGCAGAACATCGCGGGCATGGGAGCGCTGCAGACGGGTCTCATCCTGATGCCCTCGGCGCTCGTGACCGGAGTGATGATGCCGATCTCCGGGCGCCTGTACGACCGCATCGGACCGCGTCCGCTGGCCATCGCGGGGATCGCGATCCTCGCGTTTTCCACCTACCTGCTCGCAAACCTCAACACGCTGACGCCCACGTCGACGATCATCTTCTGGATGGCGCTGCGCGGGATCGGCATGGGGCTCATGATGATGCCGGTGCAGGCGGCCGGCCTCGCCGTCATCCCGACGAAGGAGGTCGGGCAGGCGTCCGCGGTTTCGAACATCATCCAGCGGGTTGCGGGATCGTTCGGCATTGCCTACCTCACGGCGTATCTCACAGGCAGGATGGCGTCGTACCAGAACAACCTGTCCGCCTCCGTCTCGCCGGCCCACCCTTACATCACGGCGCTGCTCACGCACATCTCGACCGCCTTCTCCGGCATCTACGGCCAGGCGGGCGCCGCGGTGCTCGGGAAGGAGCTGCTGTCGGGGATGCTCTCTGAGCAGGCGTTCGTCGCCGGCATCGACGACCTCTTCCTGCTCACCGTCCTGATCCTGATCGTCGGCTTCATCCCGGCGCTCTTCTTGCGCAGGCACCAGGGCGGCGCCGGGGCGATGGCCCGCTTCGGCGGCGAGTAGACAGCAACAGCGGAAATGGGGGTCCGGCGCATTGCGCCGGACCCCCATTTCCGTCCTTTCGCTACTGCGCCGTGACCGTGCCCTGGGCGCCCGGCACGTCGGTCAACTGGTAGATGTACTGTCCGGGCTGGGCCGGCGTGAAGGTGACCGTGATCTGCCCGCCTGCGGCGATCGTCTCGGGCGCTGGCATGAAGTTCTGCAGCTGGAACTGATGCGGCGCCGTGTCGTTGTTCTGGACGGTCAGGGTGTACTGCTGGCCCACCGACACGGTCAGCTGCGACGGTGAGAACTGGCTTTGCTGGATCGTCAGGCTGAGCGGCTGGGAGAGGCCCACGCCGCCCCCGGGGCCGCCGCCGAAGGGACTCGACGGGTTGCAGTACTGGGTCGGCACCCAGAGGTTGCTGTCAAGCGGCTTCGGGATGCCGGGTCCGATCGAGATGTCCGTCGGCACGGTGAGGAAGACCTTCGGAATGGGGCCGGGGCAGCCTAACTGCCAAAGGAGGTTCGGCTGCGCAGCATCGACCATCTGCTGCGTCCACACCTGGGACTGCTGCGTCGGCTGCGTGCCCTGGATGAAGAGGTAGGATTTCTTGTCCGCCGCCGGCGTCAAGGCGGAGGGAAGGAGTCCGCTCTTGTCGTCCACCGTCACGGAGACGATGCCGGGCGGGCGGCTGAAGTTTTGCACCGGCATGCTGGCGGTTGCCTGCCGCATGATCTGCACCCAGATCGGCAGGGCGTAGGTGGCGCCGTAGGTGTTCGGCTGCGGCTGCTCGTTGTCGTAGCCCTCCCAGACCGCTGTCACGAGCTGCGGTGTGAAGCCGACGAACCAGCCGTCGCGCCCCTGGTTCGAGGTGCCCGTCTTGCCGGCGGCGGGGCGGCCGATCGAGGCGCCATAGGCGGTCGCGCCGGGCTCGCTGAACACCGCCTCCATCATGTTGATCATGATGTAGCTGACCTGCTGCGAGAGCTCGGGCGTGAGGTGCGGGGTCTGGCTGTAGAGGACGGTGCCGCCCGGGGCGACGACCTTACGGATCATGATCGCGTTCGGCCTAAGCCCCTCGTTCGCGTAGGTCGAGTAGGCGTCCGCCATCTCCTTGACGGTAACGCCGCGCGTCAGGCCGCCGATGCCCATCGCGAGGTTGTAGTCGTTCGGCTGGCCGCTCTTGATGAGCGGCAGGCCGAACTTCTGCGTCGCCATGTTGAAGCCGTTCGCGAGGCCGACTTCGTCCAGGAGGTGCACCGAATTGTTGTTGTCGGAGATGGCGAGCGAGTGGCGCACGGTGATGCGCCCGTAGTACTGCAGGGTGTCGTTCTGCGGCCACCACTTGCCGTTGACCTTCAGCCAGGGCCCGTCGTCGAGCACCGTCGCCTCGGTGAACTGCCCGGACTGGATCGCGGCGGGATACTCCGCCAGCGGCTTGATCGCGGAGCCGGACTGCCGGTAGTAGGGGGCGAGGGCGCGGTCGCGCGGGAAAGCCACGGTATGCGTGCGGCCGCCGACGATCGCGAGCACGTAGCCGTTCTTCGGATCCATCACGACCGCGGCCGCCTGGGGCTCCGTGCTGTTCGAGAAGGAATGGTTCATCACGTCCGTGACGGCCGTCTGGGCGATCTGCTCGATCTTCGGGTCGAGCGTCGTGTAGATCTTCAGGCCGCCATTGAGGATCTTGCTGATCGGGATATGCTTTTGCAGCTGCGTCACGACCGCCTCGACGAACCAGGGGTCGGGGTAGGTCGTCGCCTGGACGTCGCTCTGCAGGTGCAAAGGCTCCGCGTAGGCGGCGTCCGCCTGCTTTTGGGTGATGTCGCCGGCGGTGACCATGTTCTGCAGGACGATCTTCTGGCGGTACTTGGCGCCCTTCAGGTTGTAGTACGGGTCGAGGTAGGAAGGAGCCTGCGGCAGGCCCGCGAGCAGGGCGCACTGCGCGAGGTCGAGCTGCTGGGGATTCTCTCCGAAGTACATGTGCGCCGCGGCGCCGATGCCATAGGCGCCGTTGCCGAGGTAGACTTCGTTCAGGTAGGCGAGCATGATCTCGTTCTTCGTGTAGGCGCGCGTCACCTCAAGGGCAAGGAGGACCTCCCTGATCTTGCGGCCGATCGACTTCTGATCGGTGAGATAGCGGTCGCGGACGAGCTGCTGGGTAATCGTCGAGGCGCCCTCGACAAAGCCGCCGCCGCGCAGGTCCGCGAGGACCGACCGGGCGATGCCGCGGAACGAGACTCCGTCGTTCGTGTAGAACGAGTGGTCCTCTGTATCGATCAGCGCCCGGAGAAAGTCGTGCGGGACCTGACCCAGCGTCACGGGAATGGTGTTGTGGAGGCCGATCGTGGTCACGTACTGGTTGTTGACGTCGTAGATGGTGGAACTCGCGGCGGTCCCCTGCGTCAGGGTGTCGATGTTCGGGAGCCCGCGGGAAAAGTAGAACACCAGGCCGGCGGTGCCCAATACGCCGAGTGCGAAGAAGGCTGCCGCGAGGACGAGCAGGAGGCGCCACCAGATGATGCGCCGCTGCCGCGGAGCTGGCTGCCGGTGAGACATCGGATCTCCCCCCTATGGGCTATCGGCGAAGGCGGCGCAGACTATGGTGAGTATACTCTGCCGGGCGGAGGCGGGAAAATAGCGCTTCCATAAGTCTGCATGGTATAATCCCAGTTCAAGCCACGTCGGGGAGGGTCTCATATCGAGGTCTCGGAGCAGATTGCCCAATTGACGCAAGGGGCAGCGGAGGTCATCGAGCTCAGCGAACTGCGGCAAAAGCTTTCGCTCGGCCGCCCTCTGACCGTGAAGCTCGGGGTCGACACGACGGCTCCGGTGATCACCCTCGGACATGCCGTCGCGATCCGCCGCCTAGCAGCCTTCCAGCGGCTCGGGCACCGCGCGGTCTTCCTGATCGGGGACGAGACGGGGCGCGTCGGCGATCCGACCGGACGGAACGAGGCGAGGCCCCAGGTGACCGACGCGCAGGTGGAGGAGTCCGTGGCTGCGTTTCTCGCCCAGATCGGGGTCATCCTCGACCTCGAGCGGACGGAAGTGCGCCGCAACTCCGAGTGGCTGCGGCCGCTCGGCTTCAGCGGTGCGCTCCAGCTCGCCAGCCGCTACACGGTCGCCCGCATGTTGGAACGAGAGGACTTTTTGAAGCGTTTCCGCGAGAACCGCCCGATCCACCTGCATGAGCTTCTCTACCCTCTGATGCAGGGCTACGACTCCGTAGCGCTAGAGGCCGACGTGGAGCTCGGCGCGACGGAGCAGAAGTTCAACCTGCTGGTCGGCCGGCACCTGCAGCGCGAGTACGGGCAGCAGCCGCAGGTGCTGGTGATGCACCCGATCCTCACCGGCCTTGACGGCGAGCAGAAGATGGGCAAGTCGCTCGGCAACTACGTAGCGATCGACGATCCGCCCGACGAGATGTTCGGCAAGCTGATGTCCATCCCGGACCGCGTGATCCCGGAGTACGTGCAGCTGGCGGCGGACCGCCAGGATGCCGAGGTGCAGGCGGTCCGCCAGGCGCTCGCCGACGGCTCGCAAAACCCGCGGGACCTCAAGGCCCGCATGGCCGAGCAGACGGTAGCGCTCTACTACGGGGCGGCGGCTGCCCGATCGGCCAGCGAGCGCTTCGACGCCACCTTCCGCGAGCGCGCGGTGCCAACGGACGCTCCGGAGATTTCCCTCGCGGACGGCGACAGCCGGCTCGTGCCGGTGCTGGTGCGGGCCGGACTCGCGCAGAGCACGAGCGTCGCCCGCCGGCTGTGCGCGGAGGGAGCGGTCCGCTGCGGAGATGAGAAGCTCACCGATCCCGACACGGATCTCCGCGAACTCGTCGGCAGCACGCTGCGCGTTGGCAAGCACCGCTTCCTGCGGCTGCAGCCGTGAGACAAGAACACTGGGCGGCTCCCGGCGTTACGCCGGGAGCCGCTGCGCGTCAGAGGAACCTCAGTTGGTCCGCGTCCGCGACGGGCCGGTAGCCGATGCGCTGGTAGATGTCATTGGCGGTCCGGTTCGCGAGGTTCGTGAAGAGGAAGACGCGCTGCAGGCCGCGCCGGAGGAGAGCTTGGCTCAGCTGCGCGACGAGGGTGGTTGCGTAGCCGCGGCCGCGCAGATCGGGCGGCGTATAGACGGGGCCGATGCGGATGCCGGTGGGCGTAGGGCCAGAGTACCCGGCGAGAGAGACTGGCTCGCCGTCCTCCCAGATGTGCATCCCGCCCTGTGCGGGGTCAACGAGGAGGCGCGCCGCGAGCGATCTCCCAGGGTCTGCGGAAACGGCGCCCGACTCCTCCTGGAAGGCCCGGATCCAGGATCGGAGCAGCGGCTCGTCCGCCGCGCCGGCCCGGCGCATGCGGCCAGACGCGGCAGGGGGCGGCACCACCGCCGTCAGCTCGTAGATCCGCTCGGCCACGGCCAGCACGTGGCCGCGGCCGGTCCTTTCGCGCCACAGCTCGGCGAAGGCTGCCGCCGCTGCCCGCTCGCCCAGCACGCCAGGCAGATCGGGCGAGCGCTGCAGGAGGTCTGCCGCAAGTTCCTCGAGCGCTCTTCGCGAGGCTCCCTGCGCGAGCAGGAGATGCATGGGCGGCGTCCGGATCGCAGCCCCCTCGATGCCGCTCTCGCCCGTGCAGAGCGCGAGGTAGGGAGCGGCGTCCCGAGTGTGGGCCGCGAGCTGCGCCAAGATGCCCAGAAGAAGGTTGTTTGCGGCCTCGTTCTCTGCGAGGTAGCGGACGGCCTGCTCGCGGAAGGCCCCAGGATCGCTGTACAGCTCTAGCGGCGTGTCTATCCCTCCCATCACGCGTATGCGTTCTTGCACAGGGTCGCAGGGCCCTGCATCCGGCAGACCTGGAAAGGAAGCCAGAATCGCCTCCGGCGGCGGAAGGCGGGTGAGACCAAGGATCGCCCCTGCGGCACGGCGGGCGCAGATTGGCAATGCTCCGCTCCGCCTCCAGCATTCGCCTCGCAAGCGGTACAACGCTCATCGCATAGTCTCGCAGCGGGGGTGGGGCAATGCCCCGGCTCAGCGACCTGCGCCGCTCCTTTCAGCGCTATCTGCAGCGGACGTTTGTGCAGCCGATCCACGCGGCGACATGGACCGTCGGCGGTCTTGTTTTGCTCGCGATCGGCAGCATCGTTCTGCTGGAACTGAATCTCGACCAGACCGTCGTCGACCTCGCGAAGATCGAGGCCCAGCAGATCGCGACCCGCGTATTGTCGACGGCGCTTGTGCAGGACCTTGGCACCCAGAACCAGACGCTGTTCGAGGTGAAGGTGCAGGGCAGCCAAGCCTTCATCACGCCGAACGTCGCCCGCATCAACGCCGAGGCGGGGAAGGCGGGACTGGCGATCCAGGCGGCGCTCAAACACCTGCCGTCACAGCCGATCGCGATTCCGCTCGGCCAGGCGCTCGGCTCGAAGCTCCTGTCGGCCTACGGGCCGAGGATACCTGTCACCCTGATTCCATACGGGGCGTTGTCTTTGAACTTCCACGAGTCGTTTCAGCAGGCAGGCATCAACCAGACGCTCCTCACCGTCTACCTCGACACCAATACGACCGTGCAGATCGTGGTGCCGCTCGTCACCCAGGTGGAGCATCTCAAGGTGCAGATCCCCGTGGCCCAGGAGTGGATAGCTGGCGCCGTGCCGCAGACCGTGGTGATGACTGGCTCGACGCCGTCGAAGATCATCTCTCTGCCGGTCGGGAGCAGTGTCGGGGGCGGGGCGACCTCGGGCAAGTAGGCAGGCACTTGACCTGTCCCCTGAGGTCCGGGTTTAGGATCGGTGCGTTGGCTGACCCGAAACCTTACGGGCGGTGAGCGCACTGCGGAAAGAAGGAGTGGCACGCAGCCACTGGCGCAGCCGAGACTTCCTCGCCTTGGCCGCGGCCAGTGTTGTTTTGGGTCTCGGGTACCAGCTCTACAGCCTCGATTTCCCCCTGCTCATCAACCAGATCTCGGCGCGCTCGCCCGTCGCGATGGGCGCGCTCAAGGGCATCGAGTTCCTGCCCAACATGCTGCTCGCGATGCTCATCGGAGTGGTCGTGGACCGGGTGTCGAAGCGGCGGTTCATCAGCGCGGTCACGGCGGTGCGCGCGGTCGTGCTGCTGGGCGTCTTTGCGCTGCTCGCGGGGGGAACCCGGTCGATTCCGGCCATCCTGGCGGCGGGCTTCATCGTCTCCGCGGTCGTCTACGCGTACCACAACGCGCGCATGTCCATCATGAAGCTCGTGTTCGACCGCGCGGAACTCATGGCCGTCAACGGGTCGTTCTCGATGCTCGAGCAGGTGGTCGCGATCGCGGGACCTGCCGCGGCGGGCTTGACGCTCACAGTGCTGCCGCTGCGGGACGGCGTTCTCGTCATCGCGGCGACGGCGGTCGCCGGGCTCCTGCTGCTGCGGGCGATGCGGTTTTCGGACCCGCCGCCGGAGCGGAAGGGGACGTTCCTTGTCGACCTGAGAGCCGGCTGGACCGAGCTGAAGGGCAATCAGCTGCTGCTTTCCCTGTCCATCGTGGTGGTGTTCCTCAACTCGACTGAAGGCTCCTTCGAGGCCATGTTCATCTACTTCGCGAAGGACAGGCTGGGCGTCGGGCCGGCTGAATTGGGATTGTTCCTGATGCTTCTCAGCGCCGGAGCCGCCGCCGGAGCCGCGGTGGCCGCGCGCCTGCGCGCCGCCCTGGGCCTCGGACACCTCTTCATGCTTTCGATCGCCGGCATGGGTGCGGGCTATCTGCTGATGGCGGTCGGGAGGGGGATCGTTCCAACCGCCGTCTCGCTCCTTTTGGTTGGTTTCTCGAGCATGGTGCTCTCGGTCGGGATCTGGTCGTTCCGTCAGGAGAGCACCCCTCCCGAACTGATCGGCAGGGTCAGCGGCCTCACGGGCTCGATCTTCAAGCTCGGGATGCCCTTTGCGATCTTCGCATCGGGGTTCGCCGCAACCGCCATCGGCGCACGCGGCATCTTCATCGTCTGCGCCGCGGTGAATGCGCTGGTCGTGCTCTACTTTTTCGCCTCGCCGCTGCGCAGGGCGGGGAGGCCGGCAGTGCAGGGCTCTGCTGCGACATAGACCGCCCACCCTCCCAGGAGGAACGGCCGGGTCGCCGAACTGCACCTAGAGGCCAGGGCCGCAGCCGGGTGCTCCGGCAGAGGCGGCGAGTGGGGGATGCGGATGAAGGCGGGCGAGGCGGCTGAGAGGGCCGGCGTCACGGTGCGTGCCCTGCGCTATTACGAGAAGATGGGTCTCATCGCGCCGCGCCGGCTGCACAACGACTACCGCGAATACGACCCCCTGGACGTGGCGCTCGTCCGCGAGATCAGGGGGCTCACGGAACTCGGGTTTGCAGTCGGCGACACGAGGCCGTTCCTCGACTGCCTGCTGGCCGGCAATGCGCGCGCGGATGTCTGCCCGGAGTCGCTGGCAGCCTACCGGCGCGCGATCGACGACCTCTCGGAGCGCATTGCGGAGCTCGCGCTGCGCAGGGACACGCTGGAGCAGTGCCTCGGCGCCGCCATCGGCATGCTGCCCGGGATGCAGTACAGCGCAGCCCCTGCGCGCACCTTGCAGGTCGACCTCGACCCCGCCCGGATCGGGACGGCGGAGGAAGCCGACGTCTGGCACTGGCCGCTCGCCGGCCGAAGACTGCCGCCGCTCTCCCTCGTCAGCACTGCAGGGGAGACCGTGCGGCTCGCGCAGCTGCGGGGCGGGCGGACGGTGCTCTACGTCTATCCCCTCACGGGCAGGCCAGGCATCGACCTCCCGAAGGGATGGGAGACCATCCCCGGCGCCAAAGGCTGCACGGCGGAAGCGTGCGGCTTTCGCGACCATTACGCGGAGCTGACCGAAGCGGGCGCGGCACACGTGTTCGGCATCTCCAGCCAGTCCACCGACTACCAGCGCGAGCTCGTCGGACGCCTGCGGCTGCCGTTCCACATGCTGTCGGACGAGGCGCTATCGCTGGCGGAGAGCATGGGACTTCCAACCTTCGAAGCGGATGGCATGCGGCTCTTTCGGCGTCTCACCCTCATCGTGCGGGACGGCGCCGTCGAACATGCCTTCTACCCCGTCGAGGCCCCCGCTGGGCACGCAGGGGAAGTACTCGACTGGCTGCGCCGGAACCCAGTGACATAGGGCGCATGTGCCGTGAAGTATTTACAAGAAGACTTGCGAAAGATATGTTGTGAATATGGAAAGACCCCCTGCCCGAATCGCTCGTCTTTCGGATCCGAAGGCGCTGCGGGCGCTTGCCCACCCGACCCGCCTGCGCCTCTTGACGCTGCTGCGCACCATCGGCCCGCTCACGGCGACGCAGGCCGCCGAGCACACCGGTGAAAGTCCAGGCAGCTGCTCCTTTCACTTCCGCCAGCTCGCGAAGTGGGGCCTCTGCGAGGAAGGGGAGCGCAGCGGCGGACGGGATCGGCCGTGGCGGGCGACGGCGGCGG
>JAKAPV010000100.1 GCA_021806845.1 Bacillota bacterium
TCGCCACGTGGGCACCTGAGCAGGACATCGCGCTCAGCGGTCTGCGCACGCGCACCGCGACGCTGGAGGACGTGTTCCTCGAACTCACAGGAAGGAGCCTGCGAGACTGATGAAGCAGCTCTTCAAGGTCACGGGGGCGCTCCTCCGCACCTTCGTGCGCAACCGCCAGGCGCTCTTCTGGACCTTCTTCTTTCCGGTGCTCTTGATGGTAGTCTTCAGCTTCCTCGGCAACTCCAACTTCAAGCTGACCCTCCTGATCACAGGGGGACATTCTGCGGCGGAGCAGCGCGTCGTGAAGGCCTTCGAGAAGATTCCCTATTTCACGGTCGACCGCAAGGACAAGGGCGCGGCATTGCACCTCGTGCAGATCGGGCAGGCGGACGCCGCGCTGGTGCTGCCGGCGAACGCCGCCGCACCGCCCTGGAAAGCGCAGCTCATCTACAACAGTTCCAACGCGCAGACCGCCCAGCAGACGGTTTCCGCAGTCGAGTCCGCCGCGGCGCAGATCAACCTCGCGCTCACCGGCCAACCGCCCGTTCTGCTCGTCACGCCGCAGGCGGCGTCCGGCAGCCGCAAGTCAAGCTTCCTCGACTTCCTCGTGCCGGGAATCCTCGCGCTGATGGCCATGCAGAACAGCCTGTTCGGCGTGGCGGGGGGCCTGACGCGGTGGAAGGAGAAAGGCGTGCTGCGCCGCTTCCTGGCGACGCCGCTGCGGCCGATCCAGTTCCTCGGCAGCGTTGTGCTCTACCAGATGGCGTCGGGACTGCTCACATCCGGCATCATCGTCGCCATCGCGACGCTCGTGCTGCACGCGAACGTCCTCCTGCCGATCATCCCCCTGCTGGTGCTGATGGTCATCGGCATGGCGGCGTTCCTCAGCCTCGGGTTCGTCGTGGCTGGCGTCTCGAGGACCGAGGAGGCGACGCTGCCGATCATCCAGCTCATCAGCTTCCCGATGATGTTCCTGAGCGGCGTCTTCTTCCCCGTCTCGTCGCTGCCGCAGTTCCTGCGGGTGATCGTGCACTACCTGCCGCTGACCTACATGATCGACGGCCTGCGCGGCATGATGTCCGGCCAATACCAGCCGTGGTCCGCTCCGGTCAGCGGCGACATCATCGCTCTGCTCGTCTGGTTCCTGCTGCTCGCCGTCATCTCCACGCGCACCTGGCGCTGGGAGTAGCGGCGCAAACCGAGCGACCCTGCACAACTGCACCCGGCGTCGCCTATCCTGCCTTGGATATGAGGCAGGAGGGCGGCGCTGTTGGCTACACCACAGGATCCCGCCGGTTCGGGAGAACTCCTTGCGCCAAAGCTTCGGCGCGCTGCCGGGTATATGCCCGGTCTCCTCGCGATCAGTGCCGCCGCCGGGGCGGCACTTTGGCTGCATGGCGGCTTCCTCGCGCGCCTGTCGGTCGCCGTGCCGGCGCTCGCGGCGGGCGCTGGGCTCGCCAGCCTGCCGGGTGCGGAGGCACTTCGGCCGGGGGGAGAGCACACGTACGGCTTCTGGCTGCGCCTGGGCGCCGTCCTGCTCGGCGCCGGGGTCGATGCGGGCGCCATCGCCGCAGTGGGCTGGAAGGGCCTCGGGCTGGTCGCGCTGAAGATCGTCCTTGCCTATTTGGGTGCGCGCTTCATTTTGCGCCGCTTCCTGCCGACAGGAGCGGCGAGGCTGATCGGCATCGGCAACTCCGTCTGCGGGGTCAGCGCGATCCTCGTCGCCAAGGACCGGCTCGGGGCGAGCGATGCGGAAACAGCGACGGCCACCAGCGCGGTGCTGGCCGTCGGTGTGCTGGCGGTGCTGGCTGCGCCGCTCGTGGCAGTCAGTCTGCATCCGGTCCCGTACATCGCTGGCGCGATCTGCGGCCTCGGCGTCGACAACACTGCGGAAGCGATTGCGGCGGGTTCGGCATTCGGCCCCGTCGGCCTGCAGATGGCGAGCATGTTCAAACTGACGCGCAATGGACTCCTGGGATTCGTGGTCGCGCTCTCAGGCAAGCGCCCGGGAAAGGGTCTGGCCGCCGCCGTCCTGCGTGACTTTCCGCCCTTCATCCTCGGCTACTTCGCGCTGGCCGGACTGCGCCTGGCGGGAGTCCTCGACCCGTGGCTCGCCTCGCTCGCTGGACAGGCGAGCCAAGCGGCGTTCGCGCTCGCCTTCGCCGGAGTCGGCATGTCTTTGCGGCGGGAACTCACGTCAGGCCAGGTCCGCGACGTCATGCGCGGCGGCCTGTATCTTCTCGGAACGATCGCGGCGACGGCGGCCCTCGTGCTGCTGATCGGCAGTTGAGGGCTATTCGCCGCGGGAGAGGCGCCGCAGGCTCACGTCCTCGCTCTGCAGGGCGCGCGGGTCGATCACCGCCGCCTGGTCGACGAGGCGGCGCAGCGGCAGCGCATCGCGCGGCCGCCCAGCCGTGAAGGCGGCCGCGATGGCTCCTTCGCGCAGGAAGAAGGCGATGAAGTTCTGCGTCGCGGGATCCCCGCGGACCACGATGTCGTCCGACGGATCCCCGTGGCCGAAATACTGGAACGTTACGTCGTACTGGTCGCTCCACAAGAAGGGGGACGCGTCGTAGGGGGCCGTGTCCCCCAGCATCGCCCGCGCGGCGTATTCGCCGGTCGCCCGCGCGATGTCCCAGTGCTCGATGCGGACCGCCATCCCCCGATAGGGGAAGCGCGCGACGTCACCCGCCGCATAGATCCCCTCGGCGGCCGTACGCAAGTGCTTGTCAACCAAGACTCCTTGTCCGTTCCCGCCCAGGAGGCCGTCATTCGGCAGCGCCCCAACCCCGATGACGGCAGCGTCGCAGGGGAAGCGGCTTCCGTTCGCCAGTAGGACGGAACGGACATGCCCGTCGCCTTCAAAGGCGACGACCTGAGCCTGCACGACAAGGTGCACGCCATGGCGTTCGTGCAGTGCCGCGATGGCCCGCGCGGCCTGCGGCGGCAACACCCGCCGAAGCGGCGCCTGCATCGCCTCCAGCACCAGCGTCTCCTTGCCGGACTGGCGCGCGGCCGCGGCCACCTCAAGGCCGATGAAGCCGCCCCCGACCACGGCGATCCGTTCCGCTTCCCCGAGGGCAGCGCGCAGGGCCCGGGCGTCTTGCAAGGTGCGCAGGTAGTGGATGCCGGAGAGATCCCCGCCAGGGACGTCCAGCCTGCGCAGGCGAGACCCGGTCGCCAGCAAGGCTCTTTCGAAGCGGATGCGCTCGCCGCCGGCAAGCCATACGGCACCCCTCTCAAGCACCTGCGCCGGCGCCCCGAGGTGCAGATGGATCCTCAGTTCCGCGTAGTCCTCGCGGCGCGCAAGAAGGATGTCGTCTTCGCTCTGCTGGCCGAGAAGATACCCCTTTGAGAGTGGCGGCCGGTCGTACGGCAGCTCCTGCTCCGCGCTGATCAGGTGCAGGTCCCCGTCGTAGCCCCCTGCCCGCAGCGCTTTTGCGGCGGCGACGCCGGCGACCGATGCGCCGATGATCGCTACGCTGCGCATCTAGCGGCGCCTCGGGCCGACAAAGATCCTGCCGCCCTCAACGCGCACGTCGTAGACCGGCTCCGGCTTTGTGGCTGGCCCCTCGATCACGTCCCCCGTCTCTAGAGAGAAACGTGCGAAGTGCATCGGGCAGACGACGCAGCCGTCCTCGATCTCCCCGTCCGCCAAGTCCTCCTGCTCGTGCGTGCAGGTGGCGCCGATCGCATGGATCTCCCCGTCGAGGTTCGCAATCAGGACAAGCTCCCCGCCCGCGTGCACGCTTTGCAGCGCGCCAGGTGGGAGCGCCTGCGCAGACAGCACGTCCGTGTATCCTTCCATGATCCCTACTGTGCCCCAGCGTCGGCGGCGTGGCCGCGCAGGTGCAGGCGGTGCCCGAACCGCTGCCGCTTCACTGCGAGGTAGCGCCAGTTGTATCGGCCGGGCGGGATCTCCAGGGGCCGCTCCTCCGTGACATCTATCCCGGCCGCCCGCAGCGCCACGGCTTTCGCGGGGTTGTTGGTGAGCAGGGCTATCTTGCGCACTCCGAGGTCGCGCAGCATGTCCGCCGCGATCCGGTAGTCGCGATTGTCGGCGGGAAAGCCAAGCATCACATTGGCGTCATACGTATCGGCTCCGCGCTCCTGCAGGACGTAGGCCTCGACCTTGGCCGCGAGGCCGATGCCGCGGCCTTCCTGACGGAGATAGAGAAGGACGCCGGCCGGAGCCGCGGCGATCTCCTGCAGCGCGCGCTCGAGCTGCGGGCCGCAGTCACAGCGAAGCGAGCCGAGGGCGTCACCGGTGAGGCACTCCGAGTGCACACGGACGAGAACCGGCTTGTCCGTATGGACATCGCCGTGCACCAGCGCGAGGTGGGCATCTCCCCCGTCGGGTTTCGGGTAGGCGTATGCGGTGAAGTCGCCGTGCCGCGTCGGCAGGAACGCACCTCCGGTGCGGGGAGGCGGCTGGCTGTCCGCTCGTTCGGTTCGAAGCATGGCACCATCTCCTCGTCGGCGACACATTGCACACTGGTGCACTCAACATAGCAGTTTATCAAAACTGCACAAAGTGCCGTTTTTTGAAGCCTGAAAGCAGTCTCATTGGCCCCGCAAGCGGCCCCCTGGGCCGTGGCAGGCCGACGCTCATACGTTATATGGCGGATCGCATGCTCCCGTCAGCACATCGGCTGGAGGTGCCGCTCATGTACAATCCTGCGACACTGCTGCCAGGGGACGTACTGCTCATGACGTCCAGGACTGGCGAAAACATCAAGGCGGGTCTGCTGGACAAACTGATCTCCTTTTCGGAAGGCAGCCCGCTCGTCCACGCCGCAATCGTCGGAGAGGGCCATATCGTCAACCCGGTCTGGCGTGTCGAGCGAGCGCCACTCTCGATCTACGCTCCAAACGGTTGGGCGTTTCGCGTGAGTGCCACCGATGCACAGCGGTCGACCGCGGTGCGATGGGCGGAAGCCCACATCGGCAACACCTACGGCACCGCGGAAATCCTGGCCGACGCCGCGCGCTTCAACCTGCACTTCGTGCTGCCGTCGTGGTACCGCTGGCGACCGCAGCACTGGACGTGCAGCGGCTTCGTCGCGCAGGCGTACCTTGCGGCGGGGGTGGAACTCACCAAGGCGCCGGTGCCGGCACCGGTCGATCTCGGCTACTCGCCTCTGCTCATCGGGCGCAGACCTTGGGATCCGCTGGAAGGCTGGAAACCGATCGCGCGACGACACCGCACTTCGTCGAGATGAATTTGCATCGGGAGCCGCCTGTGGGCGGCTCCCGAACGTTTCTGGAGAGGGACGAGTCACCACATTTTAGTGCTCTCCGCAGGCGCGCAACGCGGCTGGGACGCGTGCACCGGTCATCGAAGGACCAGCTTTACTCAGACGTTTTTAACAGATTCTTGGCTACACTTCACCAGGGAACATAGGGGGAGGCAACCACAAGCGTGTGCGGCATAGCGGGAATGATCGACCTGGACGGACGTGCCGAGCCGGCAAAAGCGCTTGAGAAAATGCTCGACTCCCTGCGCCACCGCGGACCGGATGACGTCGGCACCTACGCCGCCCAGGGCATCGCGCTGGGCATGCGCCGGCTTGCGATCGTCGACCCAACAGGCGGCGAACAGCCGTTTTACAGCGAGAATCGACGCATCGTTGCTGTCGTCAACGGCGAGATCTACAACCACCTCGAGTTGCGCGGCCGGCTGGCCGCAAAGGGACATACGTTCGCAGGCGGATCGGACGCCGAGGTCGTCGTGCACCTCTACGAAGAGTATGGCGAACACTTTCCGGAACATCTGCAGGGCATGTTCGCGGTCGCGCTTTGGGACGCCGGCATGCGCCGCCTCCTGCTGGCCCGTGACCCGGTTGGCATCAAGCCGCTGCTCTGGCGACGCACGCGCCACGGCTTTACTTTTGCTTCGGAACTGCGCTCGCTCCTGCACGTCGGCGAGGCACCCAAGCTGAACCTCGAGGCGGTCGACCGCTACCTCCTCTACCGCACGGCGGTCGGCGAGCAGACGATCATCGAGGGCATCCGCCGCGTACTGCCCGGCCACACCCTCGCGCTAGACGCCTCTGGGCGCATGCGGACGCGAAACTACGCTCCGCCGACGTCCGGCCGCGCTCCCGCCGAGGTCGAGGACCCGGTGGATGAACTCGACCGGCGCCTGGGTGACGCGGTGCGCAGCCACCTGCAGGGAGACCAGCCGATCGGCGTGCTGCTGTCAGGCGGCATCGACTCCGGCCTCGTGCTGCATTACGCGGCGCAGGAACTGCAGGACCTGCACGCATATACTGCAGGCTTCGTCGGTTTCGGCGACGAGGGCCAGGAGTTCGACGTCACGGCCGCTACCGCGAATGCCTACGGGGTTCCGCTGCACCGCCTGGAGATCACGCCGGAAGCGGCCGAGCGACATCTCTTGGCGGTGACGCAGGAGGTGGACGAACCGAACGGCGACCCTACCGCCTTGCCGCTGCGGGCTGTCGCCGAGCGCGCGGCGCAGGATGTGCCGGTGGTCCTCAGCGGAGAGGGCGCCGATGAACTGTTCGCCGGCTACCCCGGCTACTATGAGCCGCTGGTGGTGGAGCGCTTTCAGCGCAGCGTGCCAAAGGGCCTGCGGCGCGCGCTCGCCAAGCTGCCGCCGGGTATCCCCGGCCGCGGCTTCGCCCAGCGCAGCCTCACCCCGCTTTCCGAGCGGTATCTCGGCATCGGCATGAGCTGGACCGGCGCAAGCCGCATGGCGCTCTACGCGCCGGACATGCGGGCCCACGTGGCTGGCGCGGACCCGGACGCCCTCGCCCGCAGCGCATTCGAGGAGGCGGAAGCGGCGGGCGCGGACTGGCTTGGCGCGATGCTGCACGTCGACCGCACCGTATGGCTGCCGGACGAAGCGCTGCTCAAGCTCGACCGCCTGACGATGTCCTTCGGACTCGAGGCGCGCGTGCCGTTCTTGGACATGGGCGTCGTGGAGTTCGCGGACAGCCTTCCGTGGCAGCGCAAGCTGGACGGAGGGCAGGGCAAATGGGTCCTGCGCCAGGTGGCCCGGCGCCATCTGCCGCCGGAGGTGGCCACGCGCCGCAAGCGCGGGTTTCCGTCTCCGATCTCAAAGCTGCTGGCGGGTCCGCTGCGGGACCTCGCCTACGACTACCTCACCGACGACACGGCCAGGGAGCGGGGGCTCTTCGACGTGCAAGCGGTGCGGCAGGCGCTGCAGAGCATGAAGGGCCGGCCGAATGGATCGGGCCGGCTCGTCTACGTGCTCTTGGCATTGGAACTCTGGCTGCGCCAGGTCTACGACACGGCGGTCGTGGCCGCCGACGCGGGGGCGCGCCAAGGATTCGGAACTTAGAGTTTCGCCGCCCCGGGGCGCTGCGCGAAGGCACCGCCGATCGCTCCGGCCGCCGCACCGACCGCGATCCCGGCAACGACTGTGCCGACCAGCGCCGCAAGCACGCTGAGGGGCGGCCAGGGCATCTGCAGGTAGGCCGGATTGAACCGCTCGTTGCTTGACTGGATCCAGCTCATGTATCCGCCGCTCAGGAACAGCAGCGCGGTGCGCCAGAACCCTGCGAGGAGCTCCGCCATGAGGCCGGCGACTGCGCCGGCCATGGCGCTTTGCGGCGTCCCCATACCCTGGCGCCCTACGCGAAAACCCGCGTAGGCGTAACAGAGGGCTTCCCCGAGGAACGCCGCAAGTGGCATGATGGTGCCCTCGCCCGTGGCACCGCCGGTGCCTCCGTGCACGAGGAAGACGGTCCAGACGATGACGGCGGCGGCGATTCCCATCGGCCAGGCGGCACGCCAGACGGGCCCCTGCAGACGCGGTAGACGCAAAGAAAATCGCTCGCTTTCTCACGTGTAGCGGGCCAAGTGGCGGCTCTGAGATAGAATGGGGCGGGAGGCGGTCAATTGGGAAGGGCCATGCAACCTCGTGATATGCCTGCGACCTACGGCCTTTTGGCGCTGCTAGCAGTGATTTTCCTGGCCGAAGGCGGGCTTGCCGGCCAGCCGTCCACCTTTCGCCTCGTCCAGATGGGCGGACAAGTCAACGGCTACATCCTATTGGGCGGGCAGTGGTGGCGTCTCCTGACGGCCATGTTCCTGCACTTCAACTGGCTTCACATTCTGCTCAACGGGTGGAGCCTGTATGTCATGGGCCAGATCGTCGAGCCTGTTCTGGGGACGCGCAAGTTTCTGTTCGTTTACCTTGTCGGAGGCCTGTTCGGGGGACTCGTGTCGCTCGCCTTCTACCCGCTCAACGTGCTGATGGTCGGAGCGTCCGGGGCGATCTTCGGCCTCTTGGGCGCGACGGCGGTGATCGCGCTGCATGCAGCCGGCCCCTCCCGCGGTTATCTTTTGCGCTGGCTGCTCTCGATCCTCGTGCTGAACCTCGGCTTCGACTTCACGATGCCGGGCATCGGCGTCTGGGATCATGTCGGCGGGCTGATCGGCGGCTTCCTCGCGACCTATGTCGTGTACGCCTCGACCCGGGGCCGTACCGCGGTGGCCTACTCCGCCGGCGGAGCCTACGTCGTTCTGGCAGCCTTCCTGATCGCCTACGCGCAGCGCCTAGCGGGTTAGCAAGACGAAGGAGGGGCCGTCCGGCCCCTCCTTTCCCCGGCGCTAGTTCTCGAAGTACACGCGGTTCTTGTCTAGGTAGCTTTCCCACTCTGCCGGCAGCATAGACTCTTCGAAGATGGCGGTTACCGGGCAGACGGCCTCGCAGGCGCCGCAGTTGATACAGTCATCGGGGTTGATGAACATCTGCTCGTCGTTCTCCCCGCCATGGATGCAGTCGACCGGGCAAACATCGACGCAAGACTTGTCCTTGGTCCCGATGCACGGTTCGGCGATCACGTACGCCAAGAGGCGGCCTCCTCACTCCGGGCTGCGCTGGGAGCCAGCGCCGGGTCGATGTTTCGTGACCTACAATATATACCCGGCCGCGTTCGGAGACAACAGTCATGGCGCACCGTGGCGGTGTGCTATAATGCTTCCAACTTCGGAAGGGGATCTCGATTGCTGTCGAAGCTGCGCCCGAACCTGTTCCTCGACTCCGTGCAGGCGATCGACCTGAGGCTCCTGCGCCGCAGGGGGATTCGGGGTGTCGTGCTGGACCTGGACAACACGCTGGCAGGGTGGCGGGCGCTGCAGCCCTCGCACGAGGTCGCGACGTGGCTCAAAGGGCTGCGGAGCCACAACATCGGCGCCGTCATCCTCAGCAATAACAGCAAGGGCCGGGTCGGGGATTTCGCGCGCTCCATCGGAGTGCCCTGCATTCCCAACGCGCGCAAGCCGCGCGTGCGCGGGTTCTTGCAGGCGATGCAGATGCTCGGCACGACGCCGAAAACGACTGCTGTGATCGGCGACCAGATGTTCACCGACATCCTGGGAGGCAACCGCGCCGGGTTCTTCACGATCCTGGTGTCGCCGCTGACCCGCGAGGAGTTCATCGGCACCAAGGCGGTGCGCAGGGTGGAGGGCATGGTCCTCCGCCACTTCGAGCGGCAAGGTCTCCAGCTTCCGACGCACGCGGGCTGATGCCCGCAGTGCCTTCGCCAAGGCGGCGCCTGCCCCTTGGCGATTTCGCTACATGCCTGAGGCTTGGTCCCGGGAAGCATAACGCGACGTACAACGGGGTGTGGCGGTGGAGCTGCTTGGCCTGCTGGGCCAGGAGATAGACAAGTCCTACTCTCCGGCGATCATCGGAGCCGCGCTGCGGG